>WRGM01000149.1 GCA_009787175.1 Candidatus Bathycorpusculum fermentans
CGGTATAGCAGCTAAACAATTTGAATGGTAAAAATCGTGAACAAGAAGATATGTTAAAGGTGGGGTGAAATTATTTTGTGAGAAGACAGAAATTTTTGCTGAGAGCTAAATACATACCAATTTAACTGTTTATCTGTAACGTTTTTTGAGGATACGGCTTATTTTTTGTCTTGTTCATATTCGCCTGTTTTTATTTTATTTATAAGTACGCCGACATATTCAATTGGCCATACATCGTCACATACGTCATTTGTGAGAATGTTTCTTTTATTGAAAAATGATATTAAATCGTTTTTTAATAGTAAAATAAGCATGAATTTATGTCCATATGTTTGTTTGAATAGGGAATATTTTGATGACTGTTTAAGATTCATCTCGTAATGTGGTTCTAGAACAATTTTTCTGCCGTTAATCTCTTTATCTAAAATAAAATCTGGTGTATACTTGTCTCCTGGAAGTGGAAAAGTAATTGTTTCATAACCAAATGGAATATGTATTTGCATTAGCATGCGTGCTGTTTCTTTTTCCCAGCCGCTTTTGTAACGACTTAATTTTTGATAGTGTACTTGCGGTTGATCTGTGACTTTTTGGATTTGTTCAAAAAACTGCAATGCCTCCTTTAGTGTGCTTCGGTTAAATTTTTTACGTTTAAGCCATCTGCCTAAGAGGAAAAATGGGTAATCTGCTTTTGTTGGGTCAACTGGAAATATTCTTTTAGCATACTCGGTAATTTTTAATTGCGCATTTAGTGCGGTGTTTTCGTCTTTCCATACGTATGATGTAGTAGAGTTTATTAAACCTAAACTTGTTGCAACGCTAACGTTTTCTTTTGTTAGGGATATGAGTAAATCTTTGGGTAAGTATTGTTTAAAAATTTCAAGGTCAGGTTCTGGGCGTACCATCCAGCGCATGTATGTCCATGCTTTATTTTTATGGATGCCTTTCATTTGTTCAATGCTTCTGGTTAATTCATTAACAAAATCTTTAGGGGTAGCAAATTTTGATGTGTACCGTATTATATCTTTTTCAGCTTTAAATTTGGCAAAAATGTTTACCGATGCTAAGGTTTCTGGAATAATTTCTTTGCGTGGTCCTAGATAATTGTAAAAACTGTATTTTTCTATTTCTTCCTTGAATAGGTGTGCTTTAGTAATTTCAAATAGTCGTGTGGTTCCAAATTTTTTGTGTAAGTTAATAAGTAGGTTTCTGGCGTTTTCTGAAAAGCCTACCATTTGGTCGTCAAGTATTGATGCGGCAAGCAAAAAGTAGTGTGATGTTTTCTTTTTTTCTTCATAGTCTTTTAAGTAGGGGTTAAACAGTAGTCGTGGGCTCATTCTTCTGTCCCACTGTATGTCCGCAATGTTAGCGTTAGTTCTCACAAACCTTGTCAATAGTGCGTGCAGGTCATCAGTTACCATTATTTGTCTTTTAATATGTGTGTGTTCGGCTTTTAATAATTACCTATCTGCTATTTACTCACTTGTTGTATGTGTGGTCTAATATTTTTTTGGTTTTGAGTCTGTTTTGAAGTAGCTATTCTTACAAGTTGTAAGTAGACCAGTGAAAACGGTTATAAATGAGGAAGAAGGATACGCATACATAATAATGTGTATTGAGTGGATGAACATGGTAGATTTATCATTGCTTACAGTTGTACCATATGCGACAGTATTTCTAATTGCTGTTTCGTTTATACTTACGACAGTTAACCAATTAATCTCTAGGGCGCTTATTAGTCACTTTATTGGTTGGGATAAGTATAGGATTATGCGGAAAGAAATGTCTGAATATCAGAAAGCGAATATGGCTGCTGTACGTGCTGGTGATACTAAACAGATTGAGAAATTAAAGAAAAGAAAATCACAAATTGATGCCATGTCGGCTCAACAGATGAAACCTAACATGATAAACATGGTTATATCACTGGTTTTGTTCATGGTAATTTGGCGTGTGTTCTTACTACCAATGTTTACGAGTGCGGGGTATTCTTCGTCAGGTAGCACTTTTTTTGGGGGTATGTTTGGCGGTGCTCCTGTAGCTTTTCTACCTGGCAATGGGCTTCCATTGTTTATTTTGTATTCTTGTTTTTCTTTCTTTTTTAGTATTATAATGCAACGCGTTTTGGGTTCACTGCCTATTGAGTAGGTAAGGGTAGAGTATTGCCATGTCTGTAAATGATCATCAGTGTGTTGCTCGTAGTCCTCTTATTCTTTGTATTTCTGGTATGGCTGGTACTGGTAAGAGTACGTTGTCTAAGAAGGTTGCGAAGAGGTATAATTTGCGGTGTTATTCTGGTGGTGATGTTCTTAAAGAGTTGGCTAAGGAGGATGGGTGTGTGGTAACTGGTGAGGGTTGGTGGGAGAGTCCTGCTGGTTTGGATTTTTTGGAGCGGCGTGTTAAGGATCCTCAGTTTGATAGGGAAGTGGATAGTAGGTTGCTTAGTTATGCAAAGTTGGGTAATGTGTTGCTTGATAGTTGGACTATGCCTTGGCTACTTGAGGGTGGTTTTAAAATTTGGTTGATGGCTTCTTTTGATAAGCGTGTGGCGAGGGTGGCTGTGCGTGATAAGTTGACTTTTGAGCAGGCTTTTGTTGTTCTTGAGGAGAAGGAGTCTCAGACGAAGGCGATTTATAAACAGTTGTATGGGTTTGATTTAGGTGAGGATTTTACTCCTTTTAATTTTATTTTGGATACTGATAATTTGAATGCTGATCAGGTTTTTGAGGTTCTTTGTAGGGTAATTGATAATATTGTTCTTGGTTGTCAATGAGTAAGTTGGTGTGGCGTCATCGTTTTTTTGGTGTGTTTGTTTTTTGTTTTTTAGGGTTTGCTGATGGTTTATATAATGGTGTTAGGTATCCATATTTGGTTGATGGCGTTGGGTTATGATGAATTGGCTGTTGTGCTCTTAAGTAAGTTTCATTTGTTTGGTAAGGTTATGTTAAATAAGCCTGTTGTTGAGGCTGTTCAGGGTGAGGGTTTTGTTCTTCATTATATTTCTCGTCATGGTGGTAATGTTTTTCCTGGTGAGATTTGTCGTAATATGTGTGTTAGTACTGCAAGGGTTGCTATGGCTTTGAATAGTTTGGAGAAGAAGGGTTTGATTACCCGGCGTGTTGATGTTAGTGATCGTAGAAAGGTTTTGATTGGTATTACTTCTGAGGGTAAGCTTTTAGCGGAGAAGCATGATCGTGCTGCTATGGAGGCGGTTGTGCGGGTGCTTTCTTTGTTGGGGGAGCATGATGCTAAGGAGTATGTTCGTATTACTGGCAGATTGGTAGAGTTGCTTCCTAGTATGAATGATAGTTGATGTGGTTAGTTGTTTTAATGTGGCGTATGTTTATATGCAGGATATCTAATGCTGTTACTAAATAATACTTTATGGTACTGTTGATTGTTGGGGTCTATCCATGATTAAAATCTTTAAATACTTAACACCCAAAGACTGGGCTATCATAGGCGCTAGTTTGATATTTATAATTGCGCAGGTTTGGCTAGATCTTAAACTACCTGACTATATGACTGAAATAACAATGCTCGTCCAAACCCCCGGCAGCGCAATGAGAGACGTCTACATCGCCGGCGGCTACATGATCCTCTGCACCCTAGGCAGCCTCATAGCCGCAATCATAGTTGGCTTCTTTGCCGCACGCGTCGGCACATCATTTTCCCAACGCCTACGCAGCTTACTATTTAACAAAGTTGAATCCTTCTCCATGGAAGAAATCAACCGTTTCTCTACCTCAAGCCTAATCACCCGTTCCACAAACGACATAATCCAAATACAAATGCTCCTAGTACTAGCCCTACAACTAGTTATAAAAGCTCCCATAATGGCAACATGGGCTATAACTAAAATTGCCGGCAAAGGCTTTGAATGGTCCATGGCCACAGGCATAGCCGTTATAGTTATACTAGTGCTAGTCACTTTTCTTATAGCCTTCGTCATACCAAAATTCAAAAAAATGCAGGCACTCATAGATGACGTAACCCGCGTTACACGCGAAAATCTAACAGGTCTACGAGTCGTCCGTGCTTACAATGCCGAAGAATATCAAAAAACAAAATTTGAAACAGCCAACAAAGCCCTCACCGATGCCCAAATGTTTACAAACCGAGCTATGGCTACAATGATGCCTGTTCTAATGGCAACACTTAACGTGCTATCCCTCGCCATTTACTGGATAGGTGCATATCTAATTGAAGCCGCCCAAGCTATAGATAAATTAATAGTATTTTCCAACATGGTCGTCTTCTCCATGTATGCTATGCAAGTAATAATATCCTTTATCATGGTAGTAATAATATTTATCATGCTGCCCCGTGCAAGTGTCTCTGCAAAACGTATCAATGAAGTACTTGACACTAACCCAAGTATAGTTGACGGCAAAGAAGCCGCTGGCAAACCCGACCTTGTAGGCGAGGTTACCTTTAACAATGTCAGCTTCAAATATCCTGACGCGGCCGACTATGTCCTTGACGATATAACCTTTACCGCAAAACAGGGCGAAACCCTCGCGTTTATAGGTTCTACCGGAAGTGGCAAATCTACACTTATTAACCTTATCCCCCGCCTATTTGATGCAACCAAAGGCGAAGTGCTAGTAGACGGCGTAAATGTAAAAGACTACAAACTAGAAGCTCTTTACAGCAAAATAGGCTACGTACCACAAAAAGCAGTGTTATTTAAAGGAACTGTGGAATCTAATGTTGCCTATGGCGATAACCGCAGTGACGATGACCTTAGCATTGATGAAGTTAAAAAAGCCATACAAATAGCTCAAGGTACTGACTTTGTTGAAAAAATGCAGGACAGCTATAGCGCTGCTATTACACAGGGAGGTACAAACGTGTCAGGCGGCCAGAAACAGCGCCTTGCCATTGCACGTGCAATCTGCCGCAAACCTGAAATTTACATATTCGACGACTCATTCTCAGCGCTAGACTACAAAACTGACCGTGCACTACGCAGCAAATTAAAACAGGAAACCGCCGGCGTAACCAGTATAATTGTCGCCCAAAGAATCGGCACCATCATGGACGCTGACCAAATACTAGTACTTGACCAAGGAAAAATAGTGGGAAAAGGCAATCATAAAGAACTGCTCAATAGCTGTTCAGTATATCGAGAAATTGCTATGTCACAATTAAGCGAGGAGGAATTAGATGATGAGTAAACAGACTCCTAAAACCAGAAACAGACAATTTGCAGACCGCATGAACGGTCCTCCCGGCATGGGTTCTAATGAAAAGGCAAAGAATTTCAAAAAAACCTGGAGCCAACTTTTACGATATTGTAAAAGTTATCTGCCTGTTATACTAACAGCTCTCATTTTAGCGTCTTTAAGTGCAGTGTTTGTAGTTATTGGTCCTGATAAAATAAAGGATATGACAAATGAAATTCAAAACGGTCTCCCTGCATTGATAAATGGCGTTCCCATAGTTGGCGCAATTGACATGTCCATTATAATTAGTATTGGCACAATGCTTATTTTCCTCTATGCAGGATCAGCCATTTTTGGTCTTATAGAAAGCTATATTATGGCAACTATTACTGCCAAAATTTCCAAAAATATGCGCTCTGATATTTCACGGAAAATCAACAAAATACCCTTCAAATACTTTGACAAAACAAGCTATGGCGATGTTATCAGCCGTGTAACTAATGACGTTGACGCCATAGGTCAGACACTTAATCAAAGCCTCGATCAACTAGTACGCGCTATCACATTATTTGCTGGCTCTATGATAATGATGCTAATCACAAATTGGATAATGGCCCTAACAGCCATAGGAGCCTCCGTTATAGGATTTGTGCTAATGATTGCTATAATGTCTAAATCCCAAAAATATTTCGCAGAACAACAACAAGGCCTAGGTAACATCAATGGACATATCGAAGAAATCTATTCAGGACATAATATTGTAAAAGCCTACAATGGCGGCAAAAACGCAAAAAAAACATTTGAGCATTTCAACCATTCACTTTACGATAGCGGCTGGAAATCACAATTCCTATCTGGACTAATGATGCCCCTAATGATGTTTATCGGCAACTTTGGATACGTCGCTGTCTGCGTAGTCGGTGCCATATTAGCCATGAATGGCACAATACCCTTCGCCGTCATCATTGCCTTCATGATATACATCCGCCTATTTACACAACCCCTAACACAAATGGCACAGTCCATGCAACAATTACAAAGAACCGCAGCCGCAAGCGAGCGAGTCTTTGAATTCTTAGCCGAAGAAGAATTAACAGATGAAAGCCAAAAGCTTCAAAAACTAGAAAACATTCAAGGAAACGTCGAATTCAAACACGTCCACTTCGGCTATGAACCAGACAAACCCGTAATTAACGACTTCTCAGCCAAAATAGACGCTGGACAAAAAATAGCCATCGTCGGACCTACTGGAGCAGGAAAAACAACAATAGTCAATCTGCTAATGCGATTCTACGAAATTGACAACGGCGAAATATGCATAGACAATACACCCACATACCAAGTTACAAGAGAAAATGTCCATGAACAATTCTGCATGGTACTACAGGACACCTGGCTCTTCGAAGGCACCATAAAAGAAAACATTATCTACAGCAAACAAGGCATAACAGACGAAGAAGTAATAACCGTCTGCAAAACAGTCGGCATCCATCACTTTATACGAACTTTACCAAACGGCTATAACACAATACTAAATGACCAAACAAACCTATCCGCAGGACAAAAACAACTCCTAACAATAGCCAGAGCCATGATCCAAAACGCCCCATTATTAATACTGGACGAAGCAACAAGCTCAGTAGACACACGCACCGAAAAAATAGTACAAGAAGCCATGGACAAACTAACCCACGGCAGAACATCCTTTGTCATAGCACACAGACTCTCCACCATACGCAACGCCGACATGATACTAGTCATGAAAGACGGAGACATAATTGAAAACGGAAACCACACAGAACTCCTCAAAAAAGGCGGATTCTACGCAGAACTATATAACAGCCAATTCGAACAACACGATCAATAAACATTGCTGACCTGAAAGAAATACCTTAGACAAAAACGCGTAGACCCAATTATGCCCAAACTGTTATGTATAAAAAAGCTAGTACTATCATACTATTCTATTTTTTTAATATAATCAAAGTCATTCATATGCAAGAAGGTAAGCATTTGAATATGCAAAGAAAGTGTTATAGTGATTGTGGTCATATGTTTCAGCGGTGTAAATAAATGTATGAGCGGTTACTTAATAAGAGCGTAATGCCTGATGAAACAGCTATTTATGGGCACTTAGGGAAACAAAGCTGGTATCGTCTTGTAACATTTGAAAGTTGGTTGAAAACCAATTATCAGCTTGTTAGAGAACTAAAATTTCCTTTTGGTAACAATTATGGATGGGGTTATAAATATAGTCATAAATCGGATCATTTATGCTATGTGTTTTTTGAAAAAAATGCTTTTGTGGTTATGCTTCAAATGGGTGATAAGTATGTTCAACTCTTGGAAAATCAGTTACCACTATTGTTGTATAAAACACGGGAATTATGGAAAAATCGCTATCCTTGTGGCACACACGGCGGCTGGATTCACTATAGAGTCTTAACTGATGAGGAACTGACCGACGTTATCAAATTGCTTACAATTAGAAAGACGCCAAGTGCAAAATGAAGTGGATATTACTAAGAGAGTTGTCTTGTTTGATTATTCCGTGCTCTATCTGTTATACAGTCATCTTTTTTTTGTATAATCTGTTATTTCTATAAATGTTGATTTAAATATGTTCTAATTTTATTTGGTTGCTCGTTATGTTTTATATTAAACGTGTTGTTTGTTAGGGCAAAGATTATATCTATTAGGCAAACCTCTTACTTTTCTATCTTCAGGGTTTAAAAGGCGTAAACTATGGATTTGACACAGAAGATCCTTGACATTAAAAAGGAAAAGAAGGCGATAATTCTTGCGCATAATTATGAGCGTCCAGAAGTGCAAGATATAGCTGATTATACTGGTGATAGCATTGAGCTTAGCCGTAAGGCTATGGAGGAACAGGATGCTGAACTGATTGTTTTTGCTGCTGTGGATTTTATGGCTGAGTCAGCTGCTATTTTAAATCCGAAAAAGAAAGTTCTTTTACCCTGCACCGGTGCACGTTGCCCTATGGCTCAAATGTTAACAGTTGATGAGATAAAACGTGCTAAAAGTCTCTATCCAGATGCACCCGTGGTGGTGTATGTTAATACATTAGCTGCTGCTAAGGCATATAGTGATATATGTTGTACATCTGCTAACGCCGTTCAAGTAGTTCAATCACTTGACGCTGACACAATACTTTTTGGGCCTGACCGCAATTTAGGTGAGTACGTTGCTGAGATAACTGGGAAAAAAATTATTTCCATTCCAGAATGGGGCTTTTGTCCAACACATTTACTATTTCAGCCTGAGGATATCTTAGTTTTAAAGATGCAGCATCCTGATGCGACTGTTATGGTTCATCCTGAATGTAGTTTTGATGCTCGTAAAGTAGCTGATTTTATAGGTAGTACTTCAAAAATGTGCAAATATGCTAAGGAATCGAATTCTAAAAAATTCATTGTTGGTACCGAAAATGGTATTATGCATAGGCTCAAAAAAGAGAATCCTGATAAAGAATTCATAATTGCCTATGATGGCGCAATTTGTCCTAATATGAAGTTAACAACTCTTGAGCGTATTTATACTTCTTTAAAGGAAGAGAAACATTTGGTGAAAATACCTGAGGTAATTGCTAAGAGAGCTCGCGCTTCACTGGAGCGAATGTTTGAAGTGAAGTGCTAAAAGCTAAACATTTACTATTGTTGCTTTAAGGATTTTTACTCCTTTCCTTGTCGCTAGCTCGTTGCTCAAATGTTTTATCTCTGAACTCTTACCTTTTACTGCTATAACTTCTAAGCAGTCATGTTCACCAAGATGTATATGCATCGTTGACGAAATCAGGTCTGAATGATGATGTTGAGCATCTGTTAAGCCACTTTCTAAGTTACGCACTTCATGATTATACACCATTATAATAACGCCTGTTTGAATAGTATCCTCTTCTTTTAGCCATTTACGTTCAGAAACAAACAATCGTATTGAGTCTTGTATAGCTTTACTTCTACTATTATATCCCATAGAGTTTACGATTTCGTCAAAATCTTTAAGCAGGTCAGGAGGAAATGTTACACCTGCACGGACAATTTTTGACATTGTTAATCAAATATATAATAGACATTTAAGTTAAAAGCTTTTAGTGGCAGACCATTTTATCAGACTGGTTTATTGATTTGCTCATAATTTGTATATCTGTAGGGGGCTGTTTGGTTTTTTAGGGATAATTTTTATTTAGTGCGCTTTCTTCAAGGTTAGTTAAAAATGTTAATGAGGAATATTAATGGTTGAATTGGATTTTGGTGGGGTCAAGGAGAATGTTGTTACCCAAAAAGAGTTTACTGTTGAACAGGCACAAAATGTTCTACAGAACGAGGTTATTGCAACTTTAGGTTATGGTATTCAAGGACGGTCACAGGCATTAAATATGCGTGATCAGGGCATTAAGGTAATTGTTGGTCAAAGACCTGGCTCTAAGACTTGGGAGTTAGCTGTTAAGGATGGTTGGGTTCCTGATGTGTCTCTTTTTACTGTTGAAGAGGCGGCTAAACGTGGGACCATTAAAATGTTTTTGTTAACTGATGCAGGTCAGAAGGAAGAGTGGTCTCAGGTTAAGAAGTCTTTGAAGGCGGGTGATGCTCTCTATGTTAGTCATGGCTTTAGTGTTGTTTTCAAGGAGCAAACAGGTGTTGTTCCTCCTGCAGATATTGATGTTATTCTAGTTGCGCCTAAGGGTAGTGGTACTAGTGTTCGCCGAAACTTTTTAGATGGTAGTGGTATTAACAGTAGTTTTGCTATTTTCCAAAATGCCACAGGTCGTGCTGAGGAGCGTGCTAAGGCTATGGGTATCGCAATTGGCAGCGGATATCTATTTCCGACAACTTTTGAGAAAGAAACCTTTAGCGACTTAACAGGTGAACGTGGGACTTTAATGGGTGCTCTAGCAGGTATAATTGAGGCTCAATATGCGACTTTGCGTGAGCATGGGCATAGTCCAAGTGAGGCGTTTAATGAAACTGTTGAAGAACTAACTCAAAGTCTCATACGTCTTGTTGATGAAAATGGTATGGATTGGATGTATAACAATTGTAGTGAAACCGCGCGAATAGGTGCATTGCGCTGGAAAGAACGATTCAGAAGTGCAACAAAGCCTGTTTTTGAATCTCTATATGAACTTACAGCAGCAGGCGAAGAGTCCCGTATTGTCTTAGAACGTAGTAAAGAAGCAAATTATAAACAAAAACTTGCTGATGAACTAAAAGCTATGGGCAACAGTGAACTATGGCGCACAGGTGCAATAGTCCGCTCACTACGTCCCTCAAACCAGAAGAAAGAATAAATTATTTCTTTCTTTCTCTTTTTGTACTTTAGCTTTTTAAATTTTAATAATGTTTGCAGCGTTTTAGGCGATTGTAACAAGCCCTACATGGGTTGCTGTTGGTTTGGATGTTATCTATTTTTATATTAAGTAGTGATATTCTTTAGCTAAAGAATTGGATGAAAGGTAGTCATATGCGAAAATTAAAATTTTATACCGATAACGCTGTGCCTCTTGAAATGCACAAGGTGCGTATTGTACAAAAACTAAATTTACTTCCAATTGATGATAGATTAAAAGCTATTAGCGAAGCTGGAAATAACACTTTCCTACTTCGAAATAAAGACACTTTTCTAGATATGTTAACAGATAGCGGGGTAAATGCTATGAGTGACATACAGCTTAGTGCTATGATGACTGCCGATGATAGCTATGCAGGTAGTGCCACTTTCTCTAAAATGGAAAGCAAACTTCAAGAAATTTTCGGAACAAAATATGTCCTACCCGCACACCAAGGCCGCGCATGTGAACATATAATCGCTAAAGTATTTGTGAAAAACGGCGACATAGTGCCTATGAATTACCATTTCACAACAACAAAAGCACACATAGGTCTCCAAGGCGCTAAAGTTTTAGAAATTCACTATCCTGAAGCATTAATAGTTGAAAGCGATAACCCCTTTAAAGGCAATATGTCCCCTGAGCTTCTAAAAAAAGCTATAGCTGAATACGGTGCGGATAAAATCTCTTTTGTACGCATGGAAGCTGGAACAAATCTAATAGGTGGTCAACCTTTCTCACTTGCAAACCTGAAAGAAATATATAAAATCTGCAAACAACACAACCTCCTATTGGTACTTGATGCTAGCCTATTATCAGATAATTTGTATTTTATTAAAGTACGTGAACCCGCTTATCAGAATGTGGAAATCCGAAAAATCGCTAGAGAAATCGCCGATAACTCTGATATTATATACTTCTCCGCCAGAAAATTAGGCCATGCACGCGGCGGCGGCATTTGCACAAATAATCATGAGTTATACATGAAAATGCGTGAGCTAGTACCGCTATATGAGGGCTTTCTAACATACGGTGGTATGAGCGTTAGAGAAATTGAAGCAATCGCTGTTGGTTTAGAGGAAACAATGGATTATGATATGATAAGTCAGGGACCATTATTTATAGAATACATGGTAAATGAGCTAAAACAACGTGGCGTACCTGTAGTTACCCCCGCAGGCGGTTTAGGCTGCCACTTAAACGCTATGGAGTTTGTATCTCATATTCCCCAATCTGAATATCCCGCAGGCGCACTAGGTTCTGCGCTATTTATCGCCAGCGGCATAAGAGGCATGGAACGTGGCACATTATCTGAGGAACGCGAAGCTGACGGATCTGAACATTACTCCAACATGGAACTTTTACGCTTAGCCCTCCCCCGAAGAGTCTTCACGTTATCACAGATCAAATATGCCATTGACAGAATCACATGGCTCTATGAAAACCGTAAAATTATAGGCGGACTAAAATTCGTAGAAGAACCCAAAGTCCTACGCTTCTTCATGGGCAAACTAGCACCAGTATCCGACTGGCAAGAAAAACTAGTAGAAAAATTCAAAGCCGACCTTGGAGATAGCCTGTAAGCAACTAAAAATTGATGTTGAAAGTTCAAAGTCGTTATCTTTGAAAACTTCTGCTTTTTCCTTTTTGGGTTTTAGCTGTTTCTTTTTTTCTTCTACAGGTCAGCATTGTTGGGTTCGAGAATCACTTTTAATGATTCTCCCCCGTTTGTCATTAATCTATAGCCTTCTTGAGTTTCGCGTAGTGGTAATCTGTGTGTTATCATGTCTTTGATGTTTAATTTTTTGGTGGACAGAATTTTTAGTGCTTCTTCTAGGTCATTTGGTGCTGCGCCATAGCTGGTCTGTATGGTGGTCTCATTTCTCCAGAATTGGTTAAGTGGTAGTGGAATTTTTACTGTAGGCTCTGGAACGGCAAAGAATAAAATGGTGCCGCCTCTTTCAACGCAATCAGCTGATAATGTTACAGCTGATGTTGCTCCTGTGCAGACTATTACTTTATCTGCCAAGTATCCATCATTTACTGATTTAATTTTCTGTGGCAATGTCTCTTCTGAAGTAAATGCGTAGTCTGCGCCAAATTGTAGTGCAAGTTTCATACGGTATTGGTTAATGTCTGCTACTAAAACTTTTTTTACACCTTTAAACTTGGCAAGCTGCGCGTGTAGTATACCTGAAACTCCGCTACCTATGATAAGTACAGTATCATCCTTTTGGACATTAGCTAATCTTTGCCCTCTTACAACGCATGCTAAGGGCTCAATAAATGTGCCCTCTTCAAATGTCATATTATCTGGCAATTTATATGTGCCAAGTTGTACGTTGATTTTTGGAATTTTAATATACTGTGAAAAACCACCGGGATAATAATTAGTATTATGCAAAGTCTCACAGGCGGTGTGATGCCCTTTTTGACAGTAAATGCATGCGTTACAGGGTACATGATGGGAGATAAACACGTGGTCGCCTACTTTAAAGTTGGAAACTTTTTTACCCACTTGACTAATTACGCCTGCTGCTTCATGACCTAACACACGTGGTGCTTTAGGAATACGATACCATTCTAAAACGTCACTTCCACATATGCCGCTTGCCATAACTTTTAGCAAAACCTCTTCCTCACCTATCTCCGGCATAGGAAACTCTTCAACACGCACATCCTTATTATTATAATAAACAGCAACAAGCATAAACTTCACCAAAAACTAAGTTTTTTCTACTATTAACTTGTTGTAAAAATCTTCAGCTTCTTTAGCAGTAAACCCTTCATGAATTATAGCCCGTATAGCTCTAATTGACGCAACAGGATACGCCGTCTGCCAAATATTTCTACCTAAATTAACACCCACAGCACCCTTCTGCATACCATCATATACAAAATCAAAAACTTCCCTCTGAGTCTCCGTCTTTGGACCACCAGCAATTACAACAGGCACGGGACAACCATCAATAACCTTCTCAAAATGCTCCTTACAATAATAAGTTTTCACTACACGCGCCCCAATCTCCGCAGCAATACGCGCAGCAAGAGCTAAATAACGCGCCTCACGCTTCTCCAACTCTTTCCCCACAGCACAAACAGCCATAACTGGAACACCATAATTCTCACACTCATCAACCAACTCAGACAAGTTAGTCAAACTCTTATTTTCATACTTTGAACCAACAAAAACCGACATAGACACCGCAGACGCATTTAACCTTATAATCTCCTCAATAGACGTTACACGACTCTCATTTGCAAGATCCTCCCCTACAACTGAAACCGCACCTGAAACCCTCATAACATACGGCTTATCTAATGCCGGATCAATACAGCTACGCAAAACACCACGTGTAAGCATTAAAGCATCTGCATACTGAACAATCGGCTTTATCGTTTCAGCAGGTCTTTCAAGACAATGTGTTGGACCCTGAAAATAACCATGATCAATTGGCAAAAAAAGCGCTTTACCATCTTTTTGAATAAGCCTATTTAATCTATTTCGCATACCCCATTCCATAATAATTACTCCGATAAAAGAAAACACTCATTCTAACCGTATAAAAGTTTACTGATAAACACTAATGCATATTAAAGTAGCAACCACGCAAAAATCAACATTTCAAATAATAAGACAATTTTTCTTCTTTTCTCTTGCTTTTATATCAAATTTAAGAGTGTTATTTTTATAATTGTATACTGTATGCACAACAAGAAAAGTTGAGGGACTAATTTAAGTGACAGTTATAGTTGACGATGCAGGTAGCGGCGATTTACTCTTTGGCGTTGTAATCGGCGCTTACCGACAAGAAAGCGGCTACTTCAAATATGATGTTATTGACGTACGCTTCTATCAAGAAATTTTCAAAGAAAAAGAGTATTTACAAGAATCCTCACGTATAGTTTCTAAACTCGTTGCTGCATTTAACCCTGAACCTGCTGAAGAAATTCACATTTGTCAAGGATGTATTTTTGACGTAGCTGCTGAAAATCTGCGCAAAATCTATGGTGAAGACCGCGTTAAACGTGTTCATGTTGAAGGTGAAGCTCAACGTTTAATTGAGCTTGCCTACCTTGATGAAATCCGCAATTTAGGCTATGAACCATTAACAGAACGCGATGAAAAACGAGGAAAAAACTTTTTCCATATGATGCGCTGGCTAAAAGACAACCCAAAAATGCTCCAATACGCAAAAACTGGGTGGCCAAAACTCAAAAACTATCAAGTATTTCAAAAATTTCACACCTCCGCGCAACCTGAATCTATACAAATTTACAAAGTAGTCTGCGTTGACTGCGGCAGTGACTGTGAAGTACCCTTCCAACCAAAAGCTGATAAACCCGTATACTGCAAAAAATGCTTAAAACAACACAGGCCAAATAAAACTTCAAAACGACATAAAAAAACAAAAAACAGAAGAAAACAGTAACTTTCTATTATATTCCAAATCACCATAATAGGAAAATGCCGTTTCAATCTTTCGTGTTTATGCTGATAAGATAGTGGATGACAATGTTCTTCTCACATAGTTTATGAAAAAGCAAAAATGTAACCATGTTTAGATTGTTGTTGTGCATAAGTTTGGATAAAGCTGATTACTTACTTTGGAGTCGTAAATACGATAAAACATATGGATTTTTGGCACAGCGTGAACGCGAGTTAGGTTTCAAATTTCGCAAAAACAAATTCATGACTAAAACTGATTTAGCAGCTGTTGTTGACTGGATATTTCAAAATGAACCTGATAAGAAAGCACGTACTGTAGAATTGGTAAATCGTAATAGTGATGAAATTGTGGAACGCGTTTCTGGTCAAGCTTTTAATCTACCCGAAGGTAGTGACCTCTACCGCATGAACTGCTTATCCACTCTTGAAGGCGTTACACCTGTTATTGTTAGCACAATCTTAATGTTTTTTGACCCAAAAAATTATGGCTTTTTTAACGTACGCGTATGGAAACCAATGCTTGGCAACGCACCTTCAAATTTATTTACCGCTCTAAATTACCAAACATTCCTACTAGCCCTCAGAAAAGCAGCGAATAAACACAATTTAGATGCCCGTATAATTGATAAAGCATTATACAAGAAAAGTGTTGATGAAACAAGATAAAAGAAAATTTAAAGAATTTTTTTAGATTAATTCTATAGTTACGTGTACTTCTTCTGGTACGCGTATACGCATGATGCGTCTCATGACACGTTCTTCAGAGTCTATGTCAATTAAGCGTTTGTGTATGCGCATTTCCCATCGATCCCATGTAGTTGTACCTTCACCACAAGGTGTTTTAAGAACTGGAACACGTAGGCGCTTTGTTGGTAGTGGTACCGGACCGTTAATCTTTACACCTGTTTTTGTAGCTATGCTTTTGAGTTCCTCACAAACCTCTTCAAGTTTACCATAATCGGTACTTGTGAGGCGTATTCGTGCTTTTCTTACCATTTTTTGAACGTCAATCCCGCTTTATTGCAATCCTTAGATTCAATAACGCACTTTAAAAAGCTATCGTAACATAAACCCATGTTAGAGGCTCATATAAGCTCAAAGTGCTAATTGATAATGGATTTTAAATTAACCCTTCCCTACTTAATACACAAATAAATAGTTTATCAAAAAATATCCAAATTAACAAGTCATAACACATACAAAATACACATTACACAGCGTAGTATAAGCAATTTGTTCACATTTTCTATTTTAATCACATTAATATCTTAAACACAATGCTTACTAACAATTCACCTGTAACTCTATCCCTCTTTATAATATTGATATTTTAGGTAGACGTTTTTTCTCGAGAAAGGTTAATTAGTCTAATGATATGTATACTTTCGGCGTTTAAAAGCTCGGGTAGTATAGTTCGGTCTAGTATATGCGGCTGTCGCCCGTAGGACCCGGGTCCGAATCCCGGCCCGAGCGCCATCATTCCAAGTACATATCCTCTCCTCAAATTGGTAAATTACAAATTCCGATTTTTAAATTCTCAAAAAATAATAAGCGCATGAACACCAATGAACCAATTCACGACTACGACCAACGCCTCATAAGAGCCCGCCG
>WRGM01000150.1 GCA_009787175.1 Candidatus Bathycorpusculum fermentans
CATCTGACACTTACCGTCACCATATTAATCACATCACAAAGTGATCAAATACACACTACCAACTTAATAAACTAGTTTGAGACATGACCTTTTTCTGGTGGATTTCCGTTTCGGGCTGCGATTAAACAAAAAAGTTGTATCAAAAAATAAGTTTCAATCCTTTTTCTGGTGGATTTCCGTTTCGGGCGACCAACCAATACCGAACCAAAAGAAATCATTCTCGTTTCAATCCTTTTTCTGGTGGATTTCCGTTTCGGGCTACTGGTGAAGTAGAACCCAAAAAGAAAACTATAACGTTTCAATCCTTTTTCTGGTGGATTTCCGTTTCGGGCAGGAACCATAACTAATGGAGATATGCTATATGTTTGTTTCAATCCTTTTTCTGGTGGATTTCCGTTTCGGGCTGATTTATGGCGAAGTTCAATTTTCTAGTACAACTCGTTTCAATCCTTTTTCTGGTGGATTTCCGTTTCGGGCTGTATCTCAAAATTTTCATCTTGAGCATTAATACCAGTTTCAATCCTTTTTCTGGTGGATTTCCGTTTCGGGCACGAAAAGGTTTTCGACTACACGACGATTCTGATAAGTTTCAATCCTTTTTCTGGTGGATTTCCGTTTCGGGCTTAACGTATCACCTTTATTATACTGAGCTTCAATCTGTTTCAATCCTTTTTCTGGTGGATTTCCGTTTCGGGCATTTTCGGCGTAGCACTTTTCGCAACCAGATGGATGTTTCAATCCTTTTTCTGGTGGATTTCCGTTTCGGGCGAAGTTTTTCGGATGGAGAGACGGCACAGTTGTTTAGTTTCAATCCTTTTTCTGGTGGATTTCCGTTTCGGGCAGTATTCAAACTACCCTCTGACTATTCCACAGCGGCTTGTTTCAATCCTTTTTCTGGTGGATTTCCGTTTCGGGCTACGTCTCAGCCATGCTAAGACCAGTGTCCATATTGTTTCAATCCTTTTTCTGGTGGATTTCCGTTTCGGGCTCAGGAGGAACCATTAGCATCGGCGATAACGCATGTTTCAATCCTTTTTCTGGTGGATTTCCGTTTCGGGCACAAGCAGCCACCATTACATCAATCTCATTCTGTTTGTTTCAATCCTTTTTCTGGTGGATTTCCGTTTCGGGCCTGCATATGAAAAAATCATATCTAAGAAGAATGTTGTTTCAATCCTTTTTCTGGTGGATTTCCGTTTCGGGCGAAAGTTTATGCAGTTGTCGCGAGACTTGATTAGCGAGTTTCAATCCTTTTTCTGGTGGATTTCCGTTTCGGGCCCGGTTATAAGCAATATATAGGAGATGAAAGCTAATGGTTTCAATCCTTTTTCTGGTGGATTTCCGTTTCGGGCAAGCCTTTGGGGATGAGCTTATCATCCCCTCACCTTAGTTTCAATCCTTTTTCTGGTGGATTTCCGTTTCGGGCTGTATACCACCATGATAATCACATGACCAAGAATTATGTTTCAATCCTTTTTCTGGTGGATTTCCGTTTCGGGCTACTTAATTGGTAAAAATAGCATCCGCCATAAGTCAGTTTCAATCCTTTTTCTGGTGGATTTCCGTTTCGGGCAAAAATAACCCTAAAATACCAATTAAGCCTAAAACACGTTTCAATCCTTTTTCTGGTGGATTTCCGTTTCGGGCACTACGGCTACATAACACATTTGCAATGCAGCGACAGTTTCAATCCTTTTTCTGGTGGATTTCCGTTTCGGGCTATGAAGAAATCCCATGCCGAGAAGGCTGGGAAATCATGTTTCAATCCTTTTTCTGGTGGATTTCCGTTTCGGGCGATTGCCCAAACTCGCCCCGTTAAACTTGATGTCGTGTTTCAATCCTTTTTCTGGTGGATTTCCGTTTCGGGCGACTGCGAGAGCGCCAGCTGCGAGGGTAACGCCTGGTTTCAATCCTTTTTCTGGTGGATTTCCGTTTCGGGCAACGGATGGGTAAGCTACGATAATGCATATTCTAATGTTTCAATCCTTTTTCTGGTGGATTTCCGTTTCGGGCATGCTACACAAAGTCCATCTAATCCACTTTTTAGTGTTTCAATCCTTTTTCTGGTGGATTTCCGTTTCGGGCTGAAAGTTGGATAACTTCTGAAGTAGCTGGTACAGGTTTCAATCCTTTTTCTGGTGGATTTCCGTTTCGGGCGTCAGTAATGCTGATAGAAACATTACTTCTATACCCTGTTTCAATCCTTTTTCTGGTGGATTTCCGTTTCGGGCCTTCTGAAGTAGCTGGCACAGCAACTTGGAATCTAACAGTTTCAATCCTTTTTCTGGTGGATTTCCGTTTCGGGCCGCCATGGGCATCAAACAACTTGATGTAAATGCACAGTTTCAATCCTTTTTCTGGTGGATTTCCGTTTCGGGCATTTCGGTAACAGTCACTCGGAATACCTCTCCTATAGTTTCAATCCTTTTTCTGGTGGATTTCCGTTTCGGGCGACTTTTTGTGTAATTATTACTGATACTGAAGGACGGTTTCAATCCTTTTTCTGGTGGATTTCCGTTTCGGGCAGGGATATCAAATACTCTGGGGACGCGTACACTACGTTTCAATCCTTTTTCTGGTGGATTTCCGTTTCGGGCAGTCATATTTTTGAGGTTTATTTGCTATTTTACGGCATTTCATAGGTTGTTTTTAGTGTTTCATGTTGTTATTGCTTATTTATTCGCGCCTTTATAAGGATGCGCTTGTTAACTCTTGTTAGTTAATAGTTTCTGCGAACATATTTATGTAGCCTAAGTTGTGGGGCATATTTTTCGGTAACAGCAGTTTATGCATCGGTCGTCATGTTTTGAGTATGGCATGTTACCTGTTGTTATGATGTTGTTTGTTTTTTGTAGTATCTTTAATGCGTTTTGTTTGATTTTTTCAGTAATGTTGATGGGTATCTCTGTCCTTTCTGTTTTATCAAAAATTACTATAGCTTTTTTGACTTGTTTTCCAGTGTTTTCTTCGGCTAAAATGGCAAGTAGACCAAGTTGCGTTTTTAGTGTTGTCCCTATTAAGATGTAGTCAGAGTATTTGCGTTCTATTAGTAGTATTTCTTTTTCTGTTTCTATAGCTTCGTCGATTTTTCCTGAGAATGAATGTTTTTTTGAGTAAAGGAGAAGTTCAGTCTGTTTGGTACCGTCTAAATGTTTTATTTTATAGTTTTTGTTGGTGGTTGCGTGTCTGCTGTGGAAAGCGCGTCCAGTTTGGACGGTCCCACGTTTGCCTTCTCTTTGGTCAATGCCAAGTACTAGTTGAAAGTAGGTAAATCGTGGGCAGAATGCATATTCTACTGCGTTTGTTACATTGAGGCAGTTGCTCAAAGGACCATGCTCTCCAAATTATTAGCGACATATTCTTTGTCAAATCCATAACCGATTATGGTAACTTTTCCAAAGCATTTTTGGCATGCTAAAATAAGATATACTGACTCATTTTCTCCAGTTATTTTTTTAAGAGTTTCTATAAGATCTTTTTTCTGTTGTGAAGATAAAGAACCACAGAAAACGCTTTCCTGTATACGAACAAATCCTATGTTTTTTAATGCTTGAATGGTACGTGTCCGAGTTCTATTATCAGAAATATCGTAAACTGCATAGTACATATTTGACTTCAAGACTTACCCCTCTTTTGTAAATGTAGCTATTATTTTTCGGCAATAAAGCCAACTTTCCTTCTCTACAGTAGCAGCAGCGTCTTGTCTGTAAGCGCTGATTACTGCACTTCGTCCTTCTTTATCTAGAAAAACGCTTAAAGGCGCATCGTCTAAAGAGGTAAACCAAGAGTTTTTCACGTATTTTTTTGTAAATAGCTTTACTGCGATACGGTCAACTTTAGCTCTAAATAGTTCGATTAAGTCAAAAACTAAAGTTGGTTTACCATAAGAGTCAGCATGGTATAAACCGGCATTTGGGTCTAAACCGCTTAGTATAACAATTTTTTCAACGCTTGAATATGTAATGCCATAGATATAATTGAGCACTGCGTTGAATTTATCTTGAGCAGGCTGTCTGCTTCTCTCTTTGAAGGCATACTTTTTAGGTAGAATAGATGATAAAGCTGAGAAATATTCAGCAGCAGCAAAACCTTCAACCCCCAAAAGAGTCTGCTTAAAAGAGGGGGAATATTTAAGATGACTTAGAGTCTGCAAGGATTTGTTTATGGCTTTTATGGCATTATTTAGTGTTTCATTAGGGGTTTTTCGGTTGTTTTTAAGATCTGTTAGAAACTTTTTTTGTGACCTAAGTTTGCAGGCTACTATATCCTTAGATATTTTAAACGCTACAAGAGTATTTTGGTGAAGATATTGCTTACGTCTATGCTCAGTTGCTCGACCGGGAGTACTTGCCCAAAATCTTCCAAACGGTTTACCTGACCATTCAGCTAATACTAATTGAATATTTTTCTCTAAACAGAGGGCAACCGCTTGAGTACTAACGAGGGCATTAGCAGTTACTAGTACAGTATCAATTTTTTCGGCAGGAATCTCTACTGGCTTAACATTAGGAGCCTGTATAATGAAACATTCATGACTTCGCTTTAGCACACTACCATGTACACTTATTTCAACAATCATAATAATGCGCGCCTTATAGTACCAAACCCTTTCGAAACACTCTTACCCAAACCAATAAAATCCGGTAAATCAACATTTAGAAAGAACCGCGCTGTAAACGCTTCAAAAGGATTTCCATGAGCACTCACACAAAAAGAGCGAAAAGACACAATATAAGCTTCAATGCGATAATCAACAAAAATACCCAACCCCTTAAGACAACTTAAAGTATTACCCACTAAAATCTTTTCCAAAAACACTTTCTGCGCCTCCCTATCACAATATTTAAAATTAGAATAATTAACCTCATTAAGCGCAAGCCAAGGCGTAACAAAATCATAACAACAACCAACATTGCGTACAATCCAAGTGGATAAAGTCATCTCTTGACTATCAACCCTAAAACTTCCTCGTCGTGTCGAAATACTATCCACAACAGATAATTTATTCATAAGTACACTAGCATAATCCTGAAAACCGAGAACCAATAAATCACTATTAACCCGTTTATACTGAACTAACGGGTAATGATAAGACCGCTCAGAATGATGATGAAACTCTACATCATCAACAAAAAGACTACCAAGAAAACCTCTAAGTTTAACCGCTGAGATATAATCTTGATCTGATACGTTAAGCTTAACCCTGCATATTTTAACGGTATACTCTTTTGTTTGTTGGTCAACCTCTTTAGTCATTTTTTCACCCATTTATCCAGTCCCACTTTTGGATCATATACATAATCAAGCTCTTCTTTTTTAGGTAAAAAAATGCCCATATCAAGCAGGTCGGCATCAAGCAGATCCGCTAAATTATCAATTTTCTCAACAGAACTGGGAAGTTGAGCCATAGAGTTAGCATATAGAGTATAGAGTTTTTCTCTTTTCTTACTTGTATCCGAAGATAAAAATTGTTGCCTAATTCCATCATATTCTTGAGGAGTTGGTATGAGCAGGGGATCACCTAATTGGGCAGGCAGAGCATTCTTTTTAACAAAAGCCCAAACTTCATCAAAATCTAGTTTTTTCATTTTATCATATAGGTTATCGGCTAACGTTTTGTTACTCAAATTTTTAGTTGTAATTGTCTTATAGTACTCAGGTAATTTTTCGTAGAGAACTTTAGAGCAGGTTATATTTGGTATAAGAAGTTTTGTTTCGTTTACTTCAAGCTCACTGTAAGGCTTATGGTCATCGTCATATCTAAAAACGGTAAGCACTGGATCATTGCATTCGCCTTCACGACTAAGTCGTCCCATAGCCTGTACAATATTATCTAAAGGTGCCATCTCCCTATACATACGGCTAAAACTTACATCCACACCTGCCTCTAAAACCTGTGTTGAAACCACTGTTACAGGTTCTTTGCCTCTAAGATTTCTTTGGATAATGTTACCCCTGTCGCATTTCTTTATACCTGAAGACAAATAAAGCGTGTCAGATTTGAGTGCTGATATTTGCTCAAAGAAATTCAATGCTTTACGTCGTGTGTTGAATAAAAATACTGTACGAGCCTTATCCTCAAGAAGTGTGACTTCATCAGCATTCAAGGTAGACTTGTATTCTATTCGTTTTACAGTCATTTGCATGTATGTTTCTTCTAACGCTTTATGAGTTCTAAGGGTGGGCAAGTTTCGCAGTTCATCAGGTATAGTAGCGCTGACCAGAAGTATTTTTGAGCTATATTTGGTAGCAATCGCCTTGAGTAGAGCTATTATGTTTGGGAGCAGAAGTTTAGGTATTGTCTGAATTTCGTCAATTATAAGAAAAGAATTCTTAAAAGCTAATAGCTTTCTCTTATCAGAAGGTGTATTTGAATAAAGCACCATTAACAGTCTTTGAGTTGTAGTTATTATTAATTGTTTATTAAATGATTCTCTCTCGAAATATTCTATAGTTTTAAAAAATTCGGGACCCTCAGCGTCATCATCGAACAAAGCGCCAAAATCTTTTGATTGCCTTTTCTTAAGCAAGCTGCCAGTAAAGGCATGGTTATAAACTAACACTTGGTCAGTATCATCTTGATTGAGAACAGAAGCATCTTTTTGTGCACCAGAGAGTTTATCCTCAAAATCATCAGTGAGAGCCAATAGCGGGGAAAAATAAAAAACTCTATCAAATTTTTGAATACTTGAAAGCTTGTTAACGATGTCTAGAAACATCTTAGTTTTACCTATACCAGTAGGAGCTTTAAGAATTAACAAATTATCTTGAAAACTATTTTCAGAAAGAACATACTTTTGAAAAGCCATTCGAACATCAGATAATCGAGAACCTTGTCTTACCAGTACACTTGTGTCTAAATTAATATTAAAAGTAGGTAGCGTCCAGTCTTTAAAAAAGCTTCCACGGTCGGCTTGAATAAGAGCTGAGAACACTGACGAAAAATCCAAAAAAGCCAAAACAGAATCGCCTTCAGAAACAAACTCATCCTCAGTACAGGGTATATTTCGAAACCTGCGCAAACACTTGTCCCAAGCTAAATTTTTGAATTCCTCACTATTTCTTACTTGCTGACTAAAACGTTGTAGATTATCGCATGTCCCGGCAAGACTTTTCTCAAAACGTTCCGGATCACGTTTAATGTATTCTAAACTTTTAGTGAATTGGGTAAGTTTTGAATGATGCCCAGCCACTGCAAAAAGTGCCTGTTTCTGAGCACATTCTGACAAAAACGGTACATTAAGCAATCTATGAGCCGCTAAAGCTGAAAAAATTGCGTGCGCTCTAATGTAGTCACTATTAACCTGCCCAGTTAAGAAGAGCATCTGATAATATGGATTAAGTTTACCAACATCATGAAGCAAACCAGCATAAAACGCTACATCTCCCAAACCCAAACTTGCCGCTAACTCTTGAGCTTTTTGTGCCGTTTTTAAAGAATGCTCAAGTAAGCCGGAGTTATTACCCTCAGAAGTCTTTGGGCGCGACAAGAAATACTCGGAATCATCGACCAAACTTTTAACACTCCAATCTAAAAAAGACATAAAACGTGATCCGAATTGTCTACAGAGTAAAATTTAGTCAGAGACAATGGAGAATCATATGTAACAATATCCAAAACAGAGTGTTTACCATTTTCAGGAACAGGAATATAATGACGAAGGACAGCCCTCTTTAATGAATCTGCAACAACATAATGATGTAAATGCCGTTCAACTAGCACCTTGGCTGGAAAACTAGGGGATTTTTCAAACTTGATTTTAGTATACTTGTTTTTTAATTCCATAACTTCATCTAAAAGGACAGTAGAAACAAGCTGATCGTCAGGTTTAACCTCTTTAACATCTAAGAGTTCTCTAAATTGAGGGATTCTTGCTGGGCAGTATGCATGTCCAAGCATTGGCGAAAACACAAATTTGTTATCATTTAATCTATCGAGCAGAGTTTGATTTACTTCTTTAGTTGATTTTACATATATTGTGTATTTTGGGTTGATAAGTAGTTCAGTTTTATAGGGTTTAGTTTTGCCTTTTATAAGTGAGCGGTGGTTTGTAAAGAATGTGCATCTAGATACGGGACTATTAACTTGAATACCTACAGCAGTATGCTCTAGTAGGTTAATGTAGTCTTGATTGTATAGACTCTCAAATGAGTTGGTTCTTTTAATACCTATTAGAGCACCTAGCAGACCTATCAGAGCACTTTTTGAGGGTATTACTTTTACTGTCTGATTGGTTGTCACTGTTGGGTCTCTGAAGGCTGCAAAGTCTCCTTCAAGATCGAAGGAGACAATACTCAATTATCTGCCACCCCCGCAGGTTCTTCAGTTTTAATTAGTTCAACTGAAATGTTGAGGGCTTTAATGTCTGCTTCGAGTTTCTGGGTGTCTTTGAGTAGTTCTTTGCAGGTTGCTAGTCGTACTTTTTTGATTTTTCCTTTACGTGCTTTGAGTGCTTCAAGTAGCTTGTCGAACTTTAGCGGGGACACTGTTAAACCACTGGCTTTACCTTTAAGATCAGGATCCTCTTCTACCAAAACGGGCAGATCATTATAGATAGAGCCCTCATAAGTTACTTCTATGAGAAATATGCTTCTTTGAGGGAATTTAGAACGGGTAATTAAAGCATTAGTGCCTTCCCAAAGACTAGGAACCAGTTTACTCTCTGCGGCATTAAAACTTTCCACTACTTTGTCGTCGTTTAAGTAGTCTCCAAGATTAGTGGGATTAATTGCTCCTTGTATTTTAATTAAAGCATAATCTACAGCATAGAATTTTCCAAAGGTGCTGAATTGTTCTTGTTCTCCTTCGCTGGGGTTACCTTTTTTCTCTTTACCCACAAATCGACCTGAGATCGTAGGGTTCAAAATTTGCACTTGATTAACGCTTCTACCTATAGCGAACTGCACTGGACCGGTTAATTTTTGAGAGCTTCCTCTTTTATCTGAGCGGATAGTAACTAAACCGCCAAATAATGGGACATCAAAAGTGTTAATGGCTAACCCTTTTATGGCATCGTCAAGGTTGTTGTTAAGAATTTCTTTAGCTCGTTTATCTGCTGTAACTGGTGTTCCGCCTTCGCCAAAATCGACAAATAATTTAACGTTATATTTGTTTTTTGCATAGTCGCGAATTGTTCGTTTAATTCGCACATCAGTAACCATTATAGTTCCATCAGGCAACTGTCGAGGTTGATTTTCAAATCCGGGGTCACCATTTGGGTTCTGTCTAGATTCATAATAGAACAATAATTCTTTTTTAAGATTTTTTAATTCAAGTTGTTGATTTGTATTCATATTTATCACTTTAAGTTAAATTTTCAAATACACCTTTATAGAAGAAATAAGAAAAATCTTCATGAGCGTGGGCATCAGCTATCTCGCCTTTAGGCAAATTATTTTTTATAAATTGACTTATAACGTCAGTGTCACTTTTGGAAAGCGACAAACCGAGACCGACTCTATGATAAACAAACCGAAGACGTTCCCTGTCGTATTTGGAATAAGTTAAAATGTCTTTGGTCGAATTGTTTACTTCGTTTTTTTCCTGTTTAAATTTCACGTATTTTCCGGCGATAATACCTATTTTATATGCGTATTCTTCATTCGTATTCATAACTAGTTCACTTTCGTTTTTAGTTAATAGATCCAAGCAAAACTGTGATTTGTCAAAAAAGTCAGATGGTTTCTTTTTTGATTGACTTATTACGCCTTTTATCCAGTCCCAAACGTAACTACGAAGGATGCAAGTGAAACGTTGAATTAAAAACGTGCGATCAAAATAAGTGCCATTTATAAAATGATGTATAGCTGCAATATAATCTGACCCTATGATGCCTCTACTGGTTTCTATTATAAGTGATTCTAATGCCAAATGACTATTAGTGTTATCTTTTGCACGACCCAGTATTTCGTTCATCTGGTCTAACGTTAAATTCTCATCTAAAAGTACTTCAATTTTATCATGTGTATGCTTAGTACATATAATCTTTAGTGATGATTGACGTCGCACAGATACACCTGAGCGGTTGGACAAAAAAGTGTAATTGCTACGTAACTGATCATATATACCTGAACCCTTTGCTTCGAAATTTAATAAAGAATCTGATAAGTCAAAAAAATACCATTCTAAACCGGCTATTCTTATTACTCTATCAACGGGCAGATTTATTTTAGGCAAAGACTCGTTGCCTATGCCCAAGTTTTGATAGAATTCTTGCCCCTCTTTGCAGTTAATAGTAAAGGCTTTATCATTGAAAGAAAAAAACTTGGCACTAATAGTTGATTCTGACGGATAACCTGTTGCTGGACTGCCAAAACAATCTTCAAAAGAGTTTCCTGCAACATCTTTTTCGTCTTGACTACGGTACGCTATTTTTCCTTGTGATAGAAGGGGTAATGGTAGAACTATTAGATGAAAATGAAACCTGCTAAATTTTTTAAGCTCTTCAGGGCTTATTTTCTCTTTCCAAAAAAGTAAAAACTTTTGGCATACTTCTTCGAAAACTTTGTATGCCAATGCCCCATCAGAGGTAATAACACCAGCTTCTCTGTAGACGTCAAAGAGTAGCTTGTTGTCAACAAAATAGTTTTTTGTTTCCAATTTTAAAAGCAACAAATCAACTGGAGTTGTACTAGGTTCTTGGCCAGTTCCAAAATTATATTCATAGTCATATGTTACCTTACCGCCGCCAGCTATAGAAATTTTTAACTTATTTTTTTCAAAAACGCCATAAAATTCGACATATGGCTTTTTAGAGTTTCCACTAGTTGTTCTGTTTGGCAAACTAACCGAGGCAAGATTATTTGAAGGCATAAATAAAGATTCTTTAAAGTAAGAATCAGGCCTGTTTTGATCCAAAATTTCCCCATATTCCTCCAAAGTCTTAGGATCCAACTTAGCAGTAACTACGTCATCAGCAACGTTAACAAAAATTTTCTTTATCGAATCGACTCTCTTTCCGACATCTATATTAGTAACCTGATTCTTTAGGAATAGCTCATAGCCAAGCAAACCAACGTCATTCCGATTTAATATATGTATATATGTAGTGATATGCAGGTTATAGGTATAAGCGTTTCTATTATTAGATCTCATTGAGAATTAGATCCGCTTTTCGAAGTTAATTATGCCGCAAATTAACGCCATTCGTAGTCTAAACCGTTTTCTACGATTACGATATCTATACGCCACAATCTTAAACACTTTAATTTTTGCATAAAGATGCTCAACTAAAATCCTAATACGCGCAAGACACCGATTCGCCACTTTCTCCACAACAATCAACACCCCACCCTTAGGCTTCTTCCTAGTATTACTGTTGTAAATCTGTTTCGTCTTAGCTGGTGACGCTGTTGTAGCTAACACAGTCCGAAACAGAAATCCACTAAAAAGGATGCGGTTTTAAGAAATGCTTAACTGTTACTTTTTGAATAGTATTAGTTGAGGCTATGTGATGCCATCCTTTGGACTATTTCGCAGAGAAAAAAATCAAGATGATAAAGAGGTAATAGTAGTGTCAACATCAAAAGATGAGGTAGATGTTGCAGTAGAGCAGGTAGTGGGTAATGTTAATGAGTTAAAGGTTGAACAGTCGAGTGTGGCAGGGGAGAAAGCGTTGGTGGCGGTAGCTGTTGAGGGTGATGGAGTTTTAGCAGAGGATGAGTCTGTTTCGTCTGATTCTTCGGTTGTTGAGGAGGGGGTAGTTGAAGGGGGTAGTGATGGTGTGGTTGAGCAGATGGAGTCTGGGGTGGTGGATGGTAAGTTGTATCTTAAGGCTGTGCCGCTTAGGGATACGTTGGATTTGGAGGGTATTAAGGCTGAGGTGGAGGGTGGTAATATTTTGATTTTGCGTATTACGCCTTTGGCTAGTAAGAGTATTGAGGCTGTTAAGTGTGCTGTTAATGAGTTGTATGTTTTTGTGGAGTCTATTGGTGGGGATATTGCGCGTTTGGGTGAGGAGCGTGTGGTTGTTTGTCCTAAGAATGTTAGGATTTGGCGTGAGAAGGCGTCTTTTAAGAAGAGTGATGTATCTTAGAAATTAGGGAGAGAAGGGTAGCAATATTGGCATAGACTTGTTGTCTATGTTTTGTTTGTTGTTGTGTTGCTATAGTAGTCTGTATGTTTCCATAATTTCTGGTGTTATGGTGGTTATGTCGGCTTTTGTTGTTAGGTAGTTGGCGAAGTTTATGGTTTTTTGTTTTTCGCCGTGTACTATGAATACGCGTTCGGGTTTGGGTTTTAGATGTGTTATATAGTTTACTAGTTGTCGTCTGTCGGAGTGTCCTGAGAAGCCGTTTATGGTTTCTATTTGTAGTTTTACGGGTAGGGCTATTATTTTGCCGTCGTTGTCTATCATGGTTACTTCGTTTATGCCTTTTTGTACGCGCCTGCCCATGGTGCCTTCTATTTGGTAGCTTACAAATATTATGGTGTTGCGTTCATCGTTTGTCCAGTTTTTGAAATATTCTATGACTGGACCGCCTTCTAGCATGCCTGATGTGGCGAGGACTATGCAGGGTTCGCCGTCTATGACGTTTTGGCGTTCGCTTGGGTGTTCTACTATGGTGAAATAGTCGGATTGGAAGGGGTTTACTTCTTCATGTAGTATGCTGTAGCGTACTTCTCTTCCTAGGTATTCGGGGTAGGCGGTGTGTATGGCGGTTGCTTCGCTTATCATGCCTTCTAGGAAGACAGGGGCTTCTTTCATCATGCCGTTTTTCATGTATCCGGCGATTATTAGCATGAGTTCTTGTGCGCGACCGACGGCGGGTACGGGTATTAGGACTTTGCCTTTTCGTTCTAGGGTTTGGTTTATGATTTTTGCTAGGTGTTCTTCTGCGTCTATTCTTGAGGGCATAAAATCGTCTGCGCCGCCGTATGTGGATTCTGTTATAACTGTTTCTATGCGTGGGAATTCTGTGGCGGCGGCTTCTAGGAGGAATGTTCTGCCGAATTTGTAGTCTCCTGTGTAGACTATGTTGTGTAGTCCTTCCCCTATGTGTAGGTGTAGCATGGATGAGCCTAGGATGTGACCGGAGTTGTGTAGGGTTAGGCGTATGTCGGGGGCTATGTCTGTTACGACGCCGAATCTTAGGGGTATTGTGTGGAGGACGCATTCACGTACGTCTTTTTGGTCGTAGAAGGGTGTTATGCCTTGTTTGCTTGCGACGTCTAAATAGTCCATTTGGAGCATGGTCATAAGGTTTGAGGTGGGTGCGGAGCAGTATAGGGGACCGTCGTAGCCGTATTTGTAGAGGAAGGGTACTAGACCGCAGTGGTCGAGGTGTGCGTGGCTTATGACTACGGCGTCTAGGTTGTCTATTTGGAATTCTGGTGAGTCGAATCGTGGAAAGGACTCAAATGGACGGTTAGATCCGGGGTTTATGCCGCAGTCTAATAGTACGCTGCTTTCGCGTGTTTTTAGTAAAAATGCGGAGCGTCCGACTTCTTGTGAGCCACCCAGAACGGTTAGGCGTATTTCTCCTACGTCGTAGGTTTTTGGTCGGAATATGCGTTCGCCTACGGTGCGTAGTATTCTTTCGCGTTCTTTACTCTCGGAGTGTAAGTAGTGGCGCATGTGTGTTACGATTTTTGATTTAATAGGTGGGCTGCGTAGGACGTGGGGGCGCCATTTTGTTTTTTTTATGATTTCTTGTAGTAATGCACCGTTTCTACCTATGACTAGACCAGGTTTTTTTGTTTCGATGATTATTTCGCCTAGGCTTGGGTCAAAGTTTATATCTGTAACTTCGGCGTCTGGGGTTATTAGTTCTCTTGTTATTTTTTCTGCCTCTGCTTCTGATAGGCGCACAGATGGATCGGGTCTTACGACTATTCTTTTCCGTATGACGCTCACTATCTCGGCTATTACGCTGCTCTGCTCGACTAGTAGTTCAGGTTTTTTTGTGTAGACTGAGAGCATGGGGCCTTCGTATTCGATTCTAGTAACCTCTGCTTCTCGTGGGACATGTTTTAAAATGTAGTGGGAGATTTCTATTTTGTCTTTATCTTGATGACTTTTGGTCAAATGTTTAACTTCCCGTGTTTAAAGGAGAGATTGTTTTTCTTGTTCTGTTAACTCTCTATATCCATCAGCGTTAATTACAGTAATATTGTAACTATTTCCGCTTGCAACGTCACGTTTCATAGCGGCATTGACAGCTTTGGCAATTGTAGGCAACATTTCCTGTATAGTTAGCCCTTCACGGTATTTATCCTCTAATATGCCATAGGCTACGGGAGAGCCGGAGCCTGTTGAAACGGATTTTTCTTCCATTAAGCTGCCGTAGGGGTCTAAATTGAAAACGTGAGATCCTGTTTCGTCTACGCCGCCGACTAGGACTTGTGTTGAGAGGGGGACGTATCTGTTGTTGAAGAGAATGTTTGCTACTAGGCGGGCGGCGGAGAGTATGGGCATAGGCCTATTTAGGTTTATTTTGTATAGTTTTGCGTTTGCGGTTAGGATGTCGACTACTTTTTGGGCATCTGCTACGGTTCCAGCGATGGTCATGCCTAAGTGTTCGTCAACTTTGTAGACTTTTTTTCCGAATTTGTGGGCGACATAGTAACCCATAGTTACACGAGTATCTGAGGCTAGAATAACCCCGTCTGAGCAGACAACACCTATTGTCGTTGTACCCTTAAGGACTAATTCATTAGTAGCATTATTTTGTGATGACATAGATTATTTTTCTCCCTAAAATTGATGTACGATAATAACGTAGGAAGCAACAAAAAGATAACTTTCTGACAGACTAATTAATATTATGGTAAACACTGCCAAAGACACAACTAATTACTCCTTTAAATCAAAAAAGTTTAAACACCAAAAACCAAAACATAATATAATGACCATCAGAGCAGGCGTGAATAAAATTGACAACAGATTATCATCATTACATGCAATTACCTCGCGAAGTAATAGTTGGAAACAACATATTAAGCAGCGTTACAGAGGTAACACAGAGATTAAATCTCAAAGGACCCGCACTTATAATCTCAGGCAAAAAAAGCTACAACACAGCAGGCAGACACATACAAGAACTTTTAAAACAAAAAAAAATAAAAACACAAACCATCATCATAAACACTAAAACAAACAGCAACAACAGTAGCAACAGTCCTACAACAGAAAACATGACAAGTAATATAGAGCAAAAAATAGCAAAACTAAAACCACAAGTACTCCTCGCCATAGGCGGAGGAAGTATAATAGATCTAACAAAAATAAGCAGCCATAAACAAGGCATACCATTTATAAGTATACCAACAACAATCTCCCACGATGGCATAGCTAGCCCATTAGCCTCAATAAAACAAGAAACAAACAAGCCATACTCCATAATAACCCAAGCGCCACTTGCAATAATAGCTGATACAGACGCAATATCACAAGCACCCTGGCGTTCAGTTATAAGCGGCTGCGGAGATATAATAGCCAAATATACCTCTGTAAAAGATTGGAATCTTGCTCATATAGAAAATAAAGAGTATTACGGTGAATACGCCGCAAATCTAGCGCAAATGAGCGCAAAGTTAATCACAAAAAATGCTAAACAAATACAGCCAAAGGATACAGACAGTTTACATATGATTCTTGAAGCCTTAATCAGCTGTGGTGTATCTATGAGTATAGCTGGAAGCAGTAGACCATGTAGTGGTGCAGAGCATCTATTTAGTCACGCCCTAGATATAATAAGTCCTAATCATGCTATGCATGGAGAACAAGTGGGTGTAGGCACAATATTAACAGCTTATCTGCAAGAAGCAAACTGGGAGCAGATAAGAGAGACCTTAAAGCAGATAGGCGCACCAACAACAGCTAAAGAGTTAGGCGTAAAAGATGAAGATGTCATAAAAGCATTAGAAATGGCTCCAACTATACGCCCAGAACGCTATACTATTCTACATAAACTACAGCCTGACTATGAGACATGTAAAAAAGTGACAAAAGAAACAAAAATTATTGATTAAAGAAAGTATAAAGAAAAAAATTGTGAGAGTGGTCACTTAAATATGCTTGTTGCTTTGTTTTGTGGTTGATTGAACAGGTTAGTGGTGGTAATGGCGTGCTAGGTATGTAAAGTAAGTTAATCGTGTGTGTTGTGTGAAATAACCTTTGTACGTCTGGTAAATTTTTCAAGATGTTGGCGTGTATTACTGTTATCATGTTTAATATTGATCGTGTGTGCTTTACCAATAATGTGACGCTTTTTGGGTGACATTTTAGCAAATGTTGTCTAGTTATCAGTGTAAAGAGCAAGTCGTTTTAGATGCTTGATTTTGTCGTGGAGTCGTCTAGACGTTGTAGTATTGCGTTTACCAAGGATTCGAGTAATTGTTTTTCGTGTGCTGCGATCAGTTGCTTTAAGAACCGTGGCTTGTTTTTTTTAAACCCATAAAATGCCAAGCCTCATCAAACTCTATCTCTTTAGTGTTAATGGATATTTTGGGTTCAGGTAAATCTGTTCCAAAATCGTGGATTCAGCGATACGTCAAAGAATGTTTCATCTTTAAGGTGTGTCCTATTGTCCTAATCTCCGCAAGTTTTAGGTACTACAACAAAAGTATGGTTAAACTGATGGAAAAGCACATAAACTGTAGTACCTAATAGGC
>WRGM01000151.1 GCA_009787175.1 Candidatus Bathycorpusculum fermentans
ACTAGTCACCGTTACAATGTCACCTGCCTCGTGCTGCTCAACTGGTGGCACAGGTGCACCACCATTCACATGATACGTTACAGTATAAAAGTCACGTTTCATATCGGTCCAAGTAGGCGTAATCTCAACTGGGTGTTCAGGCATTGTAAAGGTAGTATGGGGATTCTTAGGATCATTAAATATAACATCCTTCGAATTCGCTACCCATTCATCAAACACCTTATTGACTGGAGGAATACCTGCATCAATATGAACAGTTGCACGAATAGTTCCATTCGATATATAGGTAAGCCATTTGGGAGTCGGTGGATTAGTATTAGGCTCGACAGTTACAGTAAACTCGGTAAGTGGTGAACCATGCACATAACTAATATCGTAATTGTTATAACCCTGCTTAAAAGGATCTGACCAAACAACACCTTTAATCTGATTAGAATATCTAGCATCATCTGCGGGAAGTCGGTCGTAGCCTCTAGTTGCGCGATTACATGAAAATTCTACGTCAGCCTCAACAATAAGTCTGTCAAGATATCTAGAATCAGTCGTAACGCAAATTCCTCCTCCAATGTTTGCATAGTTACATGAAATCTTGCCACTATACAAATGCACCAATCCATTTAAGAGACATACGCCACCACCCTGTTGAGCTCTATTATCAGAAATTACGCCACCATTACGCAGCTCAAAATTACCATTGTTAATGTATACGCCCCCGCCGCCATTAGTACCGTCAGCTGTGTTACCAGAAATTTTGCCACCATACATAGTAAAATTGCTGCCGCCATCATATTTGTACACACCACCACCAACATTAGAGGCATGATTGCTAGAAACTATAACATTAGACATATTAAAAGCACCCGACCTCCATATGCCACCACCAGTAGCTGCAATGTTGTTAAAAATCTCGCAAGCAGACAACTCAAAACTACCAGCCGAAGAATACATACCACCACCCCTACTGGACGCAGTGTTACCCGAAATCACACAACCAGACAATTTGAGACTACTACCAGTAGAATATACACCACCGCCATCACTAGATGCAGTGTTATTAGATACCACACCACCGCTCATAGTAAAAGTGCCACTATTGAACACTCCACCACCATCACGAGGAGCTTTATTATTAGAAATTACACCAGCCTCAAAAACAAAGTTACCCGTGTTATATACTCCACTACCATCAGAATTAGTTAGCGTGTTGCTGGAAATCTCGCCACCACGCATACTAAAAATACCGGTACTGTACACCCCACCACCATGAGATGTGGCTCGATTATTAGAAATTAAGCCAGCAGTCAAAATAAAAGTACCATCAGAATTGTACACCCCACCACCATTACCACCAGAAGTAACCAGATTATCAGAAATCATACCACCAGACATTTTAAAAGTGCCCCTATTGAATACTCCACCACCACCACCAGTACTACTAGGAAGCGTGTTACCCGAAATTTTGCCACTACGCAATTCAAGTGTACCACTAAAGCTAATTTCCACTCCACGACCATTGCCACTTGCATGAGTAACAATAATGCCATCAAGTTTCAGTACTCCACCACCATCAACAAGAATAGTGTTTTTGTCAGAAGCACCATTTAATCTGAAAAATTCAACCCCTTTTACACTTGTCAGTTCAACATTACTTTGCAAGGTAACATCTGCGTTACGAGGGATAGTAAGTGCAGTTACAGTCAGGGTAATATCGTTTTCAAAAATAATAACGGTAGGTACACCACTGGTTGCAGCATTATTAACAGCAGATCTAAGCATTGCTTGTTCGCTAACATGCACAACAGCAGGTTCAGCACCTTGCACCATCAACACACAAGACAGTGAAGAAAGCATCAACAGGAACATTAAAGAAATAATCAATAAATTTTTACGGGTAGTTGTTAATTTAAAGTAGGAATATTTAACATGTAACATAGTTTATACACCAAATATAGTACATATCTACCACTAATAAAAGGTATTCATATATTTAAGAGTATTTACTTACAGATAATTATCGTATTATGATTGTGTTTGTGAGCCAGTAAAGAAGCGGGAACTAGGGTAAAATGCAAAAAACATCCATCAAAACGAAACGCTGACTATCGCAAAAATACAAAAAACGGTACCATGTATCTATAGGTGTACACTCTCCAAGAAACATAAGGTATGCAAGAAGTCTAATGAAGAAAACAACAACACAACAAACAGTAAAGAAATAAAAAAAAGTCCGCGCCATAAAGACAACCTAAAAACAACTTTAGATGTAACAGTCATACACATGAAAGATCATCTTAGGTGTAGCTTCAAACTTTACATACTCTAAATGCAGGTTATATGTCTTAGTACAAAAGACCAAACTGGGAACAAAAAATAGTAACAAGCAGAAAAAATACAACAAATACACAACAACAAGAATAGAGACAATACGGTTTAACCAGCAACAGATGATTACGTACAAGTTCCCAGTAACTTTTCAGAGTTACGAATACCAAAGCTAACATGCACAACATTCCATCCATATATAATCACATTTTATAAGAATATGTTCGTACGTATTTTGTGAGAATTCTAGAGTTACTGGGTATAGCAAACGGTTTTTTAGCTAAAATCTTAAAGCAAAACTTTAATTATGGATTGTTAAAGTTTACAATCGGTTGGAAAAGTCCTCAGCTGACAAGTAGGAAAAATTATGGCCACGTTGACTGATTTAGGTTTCTGCCAAGGTGTAATCTTCGAAAACATAATATGTACTTTCAATTCTAGTGGGTGTCCAAATGTTGCGCCTATGGGGGTAACCATTGTAGGGGAACATAAAGTTTCTCTTACAATTTATAATTCAGCGAGAACTCTTAAAAATCTGCAAAATACAAGAGCTGCTACATTGAATTTGACAGATGATATTGATGTTTATTACAGGTCAGCTTTGAAAAGTGATGAGGTGTCAGCAGACTTGTTTGAAAGGTCAAGTGTGGTTAATGCGCCAAAATTGAAAAGTTGCGATGCAGCAATTGCGTTGTCGGTTGAGAGTTTTACGTCTGTTGATATGTTAAGGACTAAGGTTGTATGTAATGTTGAGCATGTTGATGCTTTGAAAAAGTATCCTCAGGCGTATTGTAGGGCGATGTCGGCTGTTCTTGAGGCGATTATTCATGCTACACGTGTTAAGGTGTTAGGTAATGTTGAAGCTGAGCAGGGGTATGTTGCTAATCTTTATGGTTTAATTCAAAACTGTGTTGAGGTAGTTAATCGTTCAGCGCCTAATTCGCATTATGCTGAGTTAATGTCTGATTTGCAGGAAAAGGTTGATTTGTGGAGAGTTAGAGCTTGAGGGTTTATGTTAAAACGCCTGCACGTTTGCATTTGGGTTTAATTGATTTAAATGGTAATTTAGGCAGAATGTTTGGCGGTTTAGGTGTTGGTATAGATAATCCGAATATTATTTTAGAGGCGGAGCACGCACAGGGTTTAGTGGTTACGGGTAAGGAGAGTGTGTTTGTTGCAGAGTTGGCAAAACGATTTTTTGATATGTATAAGATTAGGCCAAATGCTCATATTCATGTAAAGCAGGTGATTTCTGCTCATACAGGTTTAGGTTCAGGGACACAATTTGCTCTTGCTGTAGCTACGGCGCTTGCGAGATTAAATGGGTTAAATATTGCAACGTCTCAGCTTGCATTTGATATGGGTAGGGCTAAAAGGACAGGTGTGGGTACGGCAATTTTTGAGAAGGGCGGTTTTGTAGTAGATGGCGGTAAAAAATTGGGTGGTTCTGTTGGTTTTCCGCCGTTGTTGTATAGGCAGCCGTTTCCTGATGATTGGCGTTTTGTTATAGCTGTTCCGGATATTGCTAAGGGTTTGTGTAATGCTGAGGAGGTTTCGGCGTTTGACAAGTTGCCGCCTATGTTTGAGGGGGATGTGGCGAAGATTTGTCATTTGACGATGTTTAAGCTTTTGCCGGCGTTGGCGGAGCGGTGTATAGTGGATTTTGGTGAGGCTTTATCGGCGATTCAGGTTTTAACTGGTAATTATTTTTCTCATGTGCAGGACGGCACATATGTGAATAGGGAGGTTGCAGATATGATAGGTTTTATCAAGGATTTAGGTGTGTATGGTGCGGGTCAGAGTTCTTGGGGTCCTGCTGTTTATGGTGTTGTAGAGCAGGCGCAGGCTAAGGGTGTTTTGCAGAAGGTTAGGGAGCATTTGAGTAGTGGTGTTGGTGGGAGAGCTTTTATTGCTAGGGGGCAGAATAAGGGTGTAATAGTTAGGGTATCAAAGTAATATTGGGGTATATTTTGAAGATAATTTTAGTTACAGGCAGGCTTGCTGAGGAATATGTGAGAAAGTATGCACGGGGAGTAGTAGGTGTTGATGTAGATGTTGTTGTACTGAATTGTCCTGTTGCTGCTTTTTTGAATTCTGAGACTATAATAACGGGTTTGAAAAGCTGTAATTTGGCGGGTGTAGATATGATTCTTACACCAGGTTTAAGTCGTGGAGATACCAAGAGTATATCTGATGTTTTTAATGTGCCTGTGTTTAAGGGTCCAAGGTATGCAGCTGATTTGCCCGTTGTGCTAGAAGAGCTGGGTAATGTCAAGTTGTCAACTATTGTGCCTGCTTGTGATTTGCTGCGGGATGTGCTTGTGGAGAGGACGCTTAGGGAAATTGAAAATGCTGAGCAGAATAAAGAGGCACTTTTAAAATGTCAGGGTAGTATGTTGATTAAAAATTTGGCTGTTGGTAAAGAGTTTCCTATGCGTGTTATGGCGGAAATTGTTGATGCCGCCTTAATGTCTGAGGAGGATATTCAGTATTTAGCTAAAGATTTTGTAGCGCAAGGGGCGCATATTATTGATGTAGGTATGGTGGCAGGTAAGAGTGATCCGGAAAATGTTAAACGGGCTGTTAAAGCTGTTAAAGCTGCTGTGGATGTACCTGTTAGTATTGATAGTCTTGATGTAGAAGAAATTCGAGCAGCAGTTAGTGTAGGTGTAGATTTAATTCTAAGTTTAGATGCGGGAAATATTGATAAACTTGCCGAGTTTGCTATAGACACCCCTGTTGTAATTATCCCCACTGATCAAAAGGCGGGCTATTTTCCAAAAAAAGCATGTGAGCGTGTAGAGTTAATAGAAGAGTTGGTAATTAGGGCTAAGAATTTTGGGTTTAAAAAGGTTTTAGCAGATCTTATCTTAGAGCCAACAGATGTGTTAGAATCATTTATAGCTTTCAAAGATTTTAGTGTTAAGCATCCTGAGGTTCCCCTTTTTGTGGGTGTAGCTAATGTAACAGAGTTATTTGACGCCGACTCTATTGGCATTAACGCGTTACTAGCAAAGCTCTCATCGGAAGTAGATGCGAGCATAATTCTTGCTACTGAGAAAAGTGTAAAAGCTAAGGGAACAGTAAAAGAGGAAGCTATAGCGGCTAAAATGATGTATCTTGCCAAAAAACGTGCCTCAGTACCTAAAGATTTAGGCATAAACCTGCTAATTCTAAAAGATAAACGCTCACGAGAAGAACCATACAACGCCGCTTTGGAGCAAAAAACAAATGTCACCCTTGCAGTAGATAACGAGATAGAACAGTTAGAACGCGACAGTGTGGGAATGTTTAAAATTGCAGTTGACCGAAAAAACAAGGATATAATAGCAGCACTATATACAGACATCCAAATGAACAAACCTGTCCACATAATAAAAGGCAAAACCGCCAGAGCAGTCTATATAAAAATTATACAACTAAAACTAGTAACATGCCTAGACCACGCCGCATACTTAGGAATAGAACTAGAAAAAGCTGAAAACGCCCTAAAACTAGACAAAGAATACATCCAAGAAACACCACTATTCAAAAACACTAACTAGAACATGATAAGAAAAACTGTTACGAAATAAACCTGCAAAAAACAAGAGTCTTCACTTATAGATAGATAAGGCTGTTGTTTGGATTTTGGTAAACACCTCAAACATGGTCAGATTGGACCATAACGTTATCAAGATATCCACCATAGTATCACACTTAAAAACCACCCTAATCCAACACGTAAACCACCCCAAATAATGACACGTACACTATTATCATGCTCGATGACAGTGACATGTTTTTTGCCAACAATATGACACTATTTGGACAACACTTTAGCAAAAACAACCCAATCATCAGTGTAAAAGATACAGTTTGTTAGACACTTGACGTTACCAGAGTTTTTTAAAGGCTGCAGCATCACAATAGCCAAGCACCCAAACCACAACTCACCGTGAGTCACGATCAACAACTTTGAAGACCCAAAGCCTGCTTTTTTGAACCAACAAAACGCCACACCTCATCAAACGTCACCTCTTGGATCTCCCCCGAGATTCCTATGCCAAACAGTTGGGCACCGACTTACACAATCCACCGATACACCAATAAAAGCCAGATATCAAAAATCTTGACCAACATAACATAAAAAGCTCTGCTCAGTGAGTAAAACAGAGCACACATGACTTTTTTAACAACAACACCCTCATTAGTGCAATGAACACCTCCTACAAAACTATATACGCAATCTACACATTTGCATCACTACTTTCCACGGACAAACCCATTTTTTACAATATTTTCAGACAAACACTCCCCACACACTGACATGACAAAACCGTAAACAAATAAAGCAACACCACTCATCTATCTATCGATAAAGACCTCCATTTATAATTTTTATCGCCACTCCAATTCATCACGACTTATGAGGTCCCCGCCTATGCGGTTCCTTCAGACTATAAGGTACCAATGCATTTTATACCGATAGAGTCTTTTGCGCAACAGATCATTTTTTCTATAAGTGACATAGTTAAACCTGCTGCTTCTACAGCGTCTGGCATATCTGATAGGGGTTTTAATACAAAGGCTCTCTGCATATACTCCTTATGAGGCAAAGTTAACCCGCTTGTATTAATCATGCAGCCCTCATAGACTATTATATCAATATCTATAACCCTTGGACCCCATCTAAAAGTTTCTTTTCGACCTAAGGTATTTTCAATATTTTTAATTTTAAGGTATAAATCAAAAGGATTTAACACTGTTTCAACAAAAACTGCGGCGTTATAAAATTTTTCTTGCTCAACATAGCCTACAGGTTCTGTTTCATACAGTTTAGATTTATCTAAAATAATTACGCTAGCAAACTCTGTTAGCATCTCCAATGCTTTTTGAATGTTTTGTGCTCTATCACCAACATTTGACCCCAGAGCTAATACCACTTTATAACCCTCAGTTCCCTTCTTCACATCCACAGCCACGGTGGAGTCTGCGGTAGCATCTGAAGACGGCAGTGTTGTGGTTGTCTTCGTGTTTGATGTGTTATATCGTAGGATTTGTTCTCGGCTTTTTTTGATTTCTACTCCTACATAATTAAATTGTCCGCCTAGAGGTGCTTTATTTTTCATAACTCGAAGTTTAATTTTTTGCACCCGTTCATCATATAAAAAGATTTTTTCTAAAATAGCATAAGAGAGGCGTTCGATGAGCATGAAACTTTGAGTTTCAATAACTGATTTTACTATATTGTAAATATTAGCGTAATCTATGGTGCTTTGTAAATTGTCACTTTTATAAGACTTTGACAGATCAGCCCATAATGTTACATCCACAATAAAAGGCTGCGGATGTTTTTTTTCAAACTCTAAAACACCATGTGTTCCCCATACCTGTATGCCTTCAAGTAATATTTTATCCATCATCACCATTTACAAACACCACACATTATTATAGCTATATACCTCTAATTATTGCATCGCTCATTTTTGTGACTCTATGCATCTCTTTTATATCATGCACTCTTATGAAGTCAACACCTTTAGCAATTCCAAGAGCAATAGTAGCCGCTGTTCCCTCAACACGCTCATTTACAGGAAGATTAAGGATATTACCTATCATAGATTTTCTTGAAGTACCCAACAAAATAGGATACCCCAGACATTTAAGCTCGTCTAAACGGCGTATAACTTCCAAGTTTTGCTCCAAAGTCTTACCAAAGCCTATTCCTGGATCTAAAGCTATATTTTCGGGATGTAAACCTAACTGTAGTGCAACATCAGCGCTTTTCTTTAAAGACTTTATAAGACCGCTAAAAATATCGTCTCTCATAGGTTCAGAGGGATTATGCATAGCAATAACTCCTGCACCATAGGAAGCAGCTAATTTACCAATTTTAGGATCTCTTAACCCGTTAACATCATTAATAATATGAGCACCAGCTTTAAGCACATTTTCCGCTACATACGATTTGGACGTATCAACAGAGATAGGTACATTAAGAGTCTTAACAAGTCTTTCAACAACACCTATAACTCTAGATAGCTCTTCCTTATCATCAACAGCTATAAAACCAGGTCGCGTAGACTCACCTCCGACATCAATTATGTCAGCACCATCAGCAACCATTTTCTCCGCCTTACGACACGCCATATCAATAAGCAAAGCCTTATCTATAACACATCGCCCACTTGACGGCTTATTAATTGTCCCCTTAAACAACCCGTCTTGTCCTTCCTCAGCTAAAAGACCATCCCCAGAAAAAGAGTCAAACGTAATGTTCAAAATACCCATAATAAATGTTTTTTTACCAATTTCAAGCTTATACTTCCCACAGCAATAAAAGGACTGCTCTCTTTTTTCAACCGCTTGAACAGCGAACTGTATCTTCAAACCTACATCTGATAGCCCCCCCGGCTGAGATAATAGTTTCGTAGACAAGTTATTTATCTGAGCAAAATTACCCGTAATTAGCATATCTGTATTTTCCAATGACTCATTTAGAGAGTCATTATAAATAATAGCGCTTCCACCGTTGTGCAACATTTCCTGCTTTACAATGCCTGCTACAAAATAGGGTATATCTTCAATAAACATACAAAGATGAAACACCTCAGATGCCATAGACCGCACAACACGCGCATCATAGCTTATCTTACGCACTTCAGCTATAGCATCATTTAGGTTTCTTGGGTAGACAATTCTTACATTAGCCATGTGTGCCACCTAATACAGCCGATATATCCTTCTCGTCAATATCGCCTCTTGTACAAGTGGTAACAGTTTTAGCCCCCGGCTTTTTTACACCCCTCATAGTCATACATAAATGTTCAGCCTCAACATACACATATACACCCCGCGGATTAACAAACTCCATAATTATATCAGCCAACTGCGAGGTAATCCTCTCCTGAACCTGTGGTCTTCTAGATAACACATCAACTAAACGAGCAACTTTACTTAAACCCAATATACGCCCGCCATCAGGCTTATAGGCTATGCACGCTTTTCCGATAAAAGGTATTAAATGATGCTCACATACAGATTGAAAAGGAATATCCTTCACAACAACAAGATCACTACTGTCTGGCTCATAAAAAACTTTGGTACACTCTTTTGGATTAACATGTAAACCAGCAAATATTTCCACATACATGTCAGCTACTCTTGAAGGAGTTTCAATTAACCCGTCACGTTCAGGGTTCTCACCAATAGCGTACAAAATTTCTCTTACGGCACTTTCGATTCTCTTTTTATCGATCATCCGATGCTCTCACGCTTTACCCTATCAGTTTAATGTCTTACGTTAAATATCTTTACATAAATATGACCCAAACTACCCATATAGACCCAATTTAACTAAAACGAAAACAAAGTTCATAAAGTTAACTTCCATTGAAGTACCATGAAAAAACATTTTTTTTCATAGAAGACTGCACCATCGACCGCTGGACCGATACTGGAAGAACCACGAAAACCCAAAAATGTTTTCATGGAAAACATAAGTGTCAGGTAAGGTAATGTTTTTAATGAGAACCTGTTATGTGATGATAGGTTTGGTCTTTGAGTTTCGAAGTTAAAGAGAAAGATTTACTGGGTAGAATTGGTAAATTGAAAACTAAAAGCGGTACTATAGAAACTCCGCTATTATTTCCAGTAATTAATCCTTCAGTGCAACCGGTTTTGCCGCAGAGGTTAAAGGATGTTTTTGGTTTTGAAGCAGTAATTACAAACGCTTACATACTAAAAAAGCGATACCAAAACAAGCCTATTGAAGAAGGTTTACATAAATTTCTCAAATTTAACGGGGCAACAATGACTGACTCAGGGGCATATCAAATTCTAGTTTATGGCGATGTTGAGTATAACCAGAAAGAAATAGTTGCCTATGAAGAAAGTATAGGAACAGACATTGCTACAATACTAGATATCCCCACGGGTTGGAGAGTAACTAAAGAGCAAGCAGAGATAACTGTTGCGGAAACTCATAGGCGAGCTAAAGAATTCTTTAATCTTAAAACACGAAAAGACATGCTATGGGTTGGCCCGGTACAGGGAGGAAAACACCTTGACCTAGTTGCAGATAGCGCTAAAGAAATGGGCAGCTTACCCTTTGACATACACGCATTAGGCAGCCCCACAGAAGTTATGGAAAACTATCGCTATGATGTACTTGCAGAAATGATTCTAACAGCTAAAAAAGGCATACCCATAGAACGCCCACTACACCTATTTGGAGCAGGTCACCCGTCAATGTTTGCCATAGCCGTATCCTTAGGATGCGACCTATTTGACTCCGCAGCATACGCGCTCTATGCACGTGAGGGCAGATACATGACTGAAAACGGCACCTGGCGTATTCAAGAAATGGACTATTTCCCATGCACATGCCCCAACTGCACCTCTGAAACACCAAAGTCACTTATGACTAAATCCGCAAAGGAGCGAACAGTTTTTCTCGCTGAACATAACCTGTGGGCTTGCATATCTGAGCTCAAACGCATTAAACAGGCAATCCGTGACGGCAGACTCTGGGAACTAACAGAAATGCGCGCTCACGCTCACCCCGCATTACTCTCAGCTCTAAAAAGAGTAAAAAACCACAAAGACTTCCTTGAAACATTTAACCCAAGCATAAAAAACAGCGGCTTTTTCTACTTCAACCCCGAAGGTCTAGCAAGACCAGAAATAACCCACTACAAAAACCGCCTACTAAACCGCTACACACCACCAACAAACGCTAAAGCATTATTACTACTACCACAGACAAGAAATAAACCATTCCACAAATCACCCGAAATGAAAAAAATCCGCCAACTATTACGAACAATAGGCTCAAACTATGCAGAGCAGATACATATTGCAGTTTTCTGCGCACCCTTCGGCATAGTACCCTTAGAACTTGACGAAATCTACCCACTATCTCAACACGAAACCGCACGACCATTTGACAGAGAAACAATTGAATACATAGCAGAGCAGACAACAGCATACATTAAACAAATGCCATACAACAGCGTCACAATACTCAACGACCAAAAACTCTGGAACAAACACATAACAATCGCAGCCAAAGATGCATGTACCGAAAAAGGCATAATGTTTGAAGCTATTGAAGCTAATAAAGAAGAAAGCAACAAACAGCTTATCACCAACCTTAAAGCGGCTCTGCTAAAACAGTTAAGTAATTAATAATAACAGTAGTATCATTTACTGTTTTTACATTTTAACTAGCTATTCAGGGCTGTATCTTTTTTAGTATGCAAACAATTTATGCAACATAAAGGAGCAGCTTTACATGTCCACAGTATATGCGGATCTTCATATTCACACCATTTACTCATCCGATAGTTTAATCCAACCTAAAACACTCGTAGACATGCTCCTAGCACACAATTTCATCAAAGTTGCCGCAGTAACAGACCATGACTCAGTTAGAGCATACAAAGCAACCAAGTCATTAGCATCTGCCTATCCAGACATTTTAATTATCCCAGGCGTAGAAATCAGCACAACAGCTGGAGACATGATAATTCTAGGCACAGAAGAACTACCACCTAAACCATGGAGCCCACAAGAAGTATCTGATTACGCAAGATCCATAGACGCCGTCTCCATTGTAGCTCATCCATACAGAATTTACGGCATGGGCGACATTGCGAGAACAATTAAAGTAGACGCTATAGAAGTATTAAATGGCAATTCATCCACAGCAGCAAACCAACAAGCTAAACAAATGGCCAAAGAAGAAAAACTACCAGGCACCGCAGGTAGCGATGCACACCAAACATCAGAACTCTTTAACGTCTACAATCAAATACAAGCAGACCTCAACATAGACAGTATATTACATGCCATACGAAAAGGACAAATAACCACCGCCACCACACAGTTCAACGAAAAATAGACAACAGCAAATTTACCATAACACATAAACCACATATAACGCATATATTTAGTACCATAGAAAACTAATGTAGAATATATCAAAAATATAACAATATTCAAATTTTGATGCCTAATGAATGTTTATTCAAGTTGATAAAAAACGGGTTATAGTAGTGAAGGTTTTTATGTTTTAATTGTGTACCAATAATTAAGTGGTAATTATGGCTAAACCTATTCCTCTACCGGATATTACTGAGGAAGCTGCAAAAGAGCTTGAACGTGACATTAAAAGGGGTCCTACTAGATTACAAAAAGAAATAATGGCGCAGAACCGAGTTATTTTTGATAAACCTGTGAAGAAAAGAAAGGATTAAAATTGTCTGCTACAAATAACTTGCGTGATAATGTTTTTACTGTAAAAAAACTTTCTGAAAGTACTGATTTGTCCCAGTTTGATTGTAGCGAAAATGATGATCTTGATTTGAATGGGTTTATTCATAATGATGCTTTAAGCTATCAGCGTGAGGGTATGGGTGTTACTCACATTTTTTATAGGCGTGATAAAATTGTTGGATTTGTTACTTTAGCAATGAGTGCTGTTAGAAAGGGTCAAACTGAATTAAAGCTTGATAATTATGAGAAAGTTAATTATCCTGCTTTGTGGCTTGGGCGATTGGCGGTTGATAATACTGAGAGAAAGAAAGGTATTGGTACTTTTCTTCTTAGATATTGTCTTGAGTTTGCTGTGGAGAAGGCTAATACTGAACTTGGTTGTCGTTTTGCGGCATTAGTTACGTTGAAGGGTCATAGAGTGGATTTTTATAGTAAGTATGGTTTTAAGAAGGTTAAGGCTTACTTAGATAAAGATTACGAGATGATGTGCTTTCAGTTATTTTAGGCGGATAGTTGGTATATCAGACATTTTTCAAAAATTTTGTTAGTTGTAAAAGAAATATGGGTCGTGTGTTGTTAACTGTGCTGCGGATGTTACTGTTTCTTGTTACAACAAGTTTATCTTTGTTGCTAATTTGTAGGATATTTCTGTGGGTTTCTTTTGTATTTTTAGTTTAATTATGTTGAATTTTATGTTTTGTTCTGTAACTATTATATCTTGCATTGAGTTAGGTTAAGTGTTGGTAAGTACTGTGGCTGCTGGAGAGGTAAAGTTTAAAGTTAGTCTTGTTTATTTGGTGCCTATACTTGCGAGTTTGTTTTTTGGTTTGGGTTGTGCTTGGCTTCTTGGTCCTCATCAGGGTGAGAGTCCGTCGCAGGTTTTTCCGGATGTTTCTGTTGTTCCGTTTCCTGATGATATTCCTGCGGGGCCTGTTGCTAATGGGTTGTATATTGTAGCGTTGGTTGCTGTGGGTGCGACTTTGTGTTTTTTTATGCTTAAGCGGAATAATTTAAAATTAATTAAAGTTGTTCTTTCGTTAGTTATGACTATGGCGGCGATGTTGCTTTCGCTTATTTATTTATCTACGTTTTTAGCGTATGTTAATGTTCATAATGATTTCTTAGTGATTGCGTTGTCGGTTTTGCTGACTGTTGTGTGTGATTTGATTATTTTCAAGTTTAGTAAATATCGTAGTGTTGTTATCATATGTTTAGGTGGCGCGCTCGGGGTTTTCTTTAGTTTTGTAATTCCTCTGTATAGTACTATAGTTATATTGGTTTTTCTTGCGGTTTATGATGTATTTGCTGTTTATCGTGGTCCTGTGGGTAAGATAGCGCAGTCGGGTATAGATCAGTTTCCGGGTTTGAGTTATTCCTTTAAGGAGCTTCAAATGGGGCTGGGGGATTTGGTTTTCTATGCGGTGTTAATTGGGACTATGTATTTTAGTTTTTCAAGTAGTATGTTGCCGGCGGTTATGGGGCTTGTAGGTATTTGTTTAGGTGCATTAATTACGTTTTTTATGCTTGAAAAAAGGGAGGTTTTTCCAGGTTTGCCTTTTCCTATAATGTTAGGTTTAGCATTTGGGTTAATTATGGCAATGCTAGTCTAACAGGCAAGAATACTCAGGGTTTTTGAAAAGAAAAAATAAGTGTGAGGGGTAAAGCAAGAAGCAGCGTTGTAGAATTAGCTAGTTTGTGTTTTGCTTCCTTTTGCTTTCTTAGCTTTTCTTTTTGCGTCTTTTTCTTTCTTTGTTAAAGGTTTACCTTGTTTGCTTGGCATAATGGACCTCACTATTTTGATAACATTCATGCTTTTAATATCTTTCGAAAAACCCAGTAAAATAAGGGTTTTTTATGTGTATTCTCTAAATGTGTGACCGCATTTTGTGCAGCGCAGGAACTGTGTTGAGGCCTCATCGCCGCCTCGGGTTTGAACTTGCCAAACATAGCATTCAGTATTACTGCATTTTTCACATTTCATCTTTATAGTAGATAGGGTACTAATTTTTGATTCTTCAGCAGTTACAACAGTCATAAATGGTTGAACGGTAGGCTGAATCACTTTTATCACTTTAGCTTGAGATCTACTATTACCATTAGCTTGTTTAGTGTAATCACATTTTGAACAAGCAAGAACTACTTGTTCACCATCCTTTCGAGGTTCAAGACGGCAACCACAATTTGGACAAAACTCCATTTTAATAACCTCTCAAATTAATAATTAACTCCAATATAGACTCAAAGATACAATATAAGTATTCTTAATTTTCTTCCACTCAATAAAGCTGCATATTAGTAATATATTTTGGAAGTCACCATAGACAGTATTAAATAGGGTTTAGGTGGTTAAAGTTTTTCGAGCATGTTTCTAATTGTCTGAACATTATAAGGAGGTATATACACTGCTTTGCCGTGTTCCGTCTTTTTTTGGTCGTGCAGACTGCGCAAAAACGCTAAAAAATTTTTATCAAACACTATATACAGTGTACATTTATTTCTGTACCACTATATGTTGTGGTCTTAGTGAATTTTATCAGGGTTGTTGCGCAGTCTGCGTGCCTCAAACTAGATGAATTGGCAGCTCGCGACCAAAGAACCAAACATTTATCACTAACCCAACAACAATTCTGCGCATAAAGTGTAGCTTTAAAAACCAAATACCTCTTCTGACCAATCTAACGCACCATGTACACAAAGACAAATGTTCACGTTCAACGCGTTACGTATCCCGTTTGCCTGCTATCAACGTACATTCAGCAACACATTTTCAGTAGACAAAATCATCATCGAAAATAAACGGTACTTAGTCTAAACGGGGCAAGCAAAGTCAACAATTCAGCAAAATACTTGTATTCCCACGTACCAAAACAATATGCAAACGGCACGCCGGTGTTGTGATCAATTGCCCACCAAAACCAGTAATGTTACGATTTATCGTAGACAAAAGACCACATTTCATCCATCCCCGACTTCATCGACTTCTACCTGCCCATAGAATAGAAGTACAACACCAATGTCTTGATTTTTACGGAGATAATCATAATTCACTTACCACGCCCAGTCTTGTGTTTTTTGTAAGAAACAATAATTTTTGTCTTGATTTTTAGGCAAGCATTTTTAAACTGTTTTTCTATAAAACCTTTACAAATATTTTCCACACATAGACAAGATTTTTCCGGGAAATTATGATGAGCTAAAATTCTAAAAAATACAAAATACAAGTTATTGATAGCAGGTTGGCAAAAATGTTTTTCAGAAAAAAAGAAAGGAACCGAATGAAAAAACATCCGGTATTGATGCATATTTGATTGTCGAGGTTGCTATATAATATAGCATTCATCTATTCTGGTGTTGCCTGAGGTAGCTACGTAAACATTGTAGGAACCGATTGGGTATGTTCCTTTTGCGTTATTGCTGATCTTTAAGGTTTCTTCGATGATGTTTGTTGCTCCGTTAGATAGTTTCTCTGTAATAGTGATCGTTAGATCGTTTTGGTTACCGTTGAGTTTGGTGACAAAAGCGGATACCGTTGCACTAAGAACTGTAGGCGGCTCGTCTAAATCAGTCTCCAAACCGCAAACAGTGCACTTGTTAACTGCATGTCCATCGTCATATATGAATTTCTCAAAGCTATGTCCAGTCGCAGGTACAAAATCAGAATATTCTTCTGAACCTGTCAATATGTTACGTGTTATAGTATAACCCTCCTCAGTGCAAGTAGGCTCAACAATAGTTATCCTCAATAGTTGCTTGGATCCAAGGAAAACGTCAGGAAGCTGCTCACCATTGATTACGTCAGAAAGCTGCACACCATCAACGATTACATCATCAAGTCGCACATGAATGGTTATGTCATTAAGCTGCACATCAAAGATTACATCATCAAGATGCTCACCCTCAACATACCTGTTAGGAAGCTGCTTACCACAACCGATTACATCATCAAGCTGCACACCCTCAACATACCTGTTAGGAAGCTGCACACCACAACCGATTACATCATCAAGCTGCACACCCTCAACATACCTGTTAGGAAGCTGCACACCACAAACAACTACATCATCAAGCTGCACATCAACG
>WRGM01000152.1 GCA_009787175.1 Candidatus Bathycorpusculum fermentans
TCTCATACCTATCCAAACTACCCAACAACATGACCTAAACACTCTTTACGTAAAATAAACACACCAAACTATTTATAAATACCGAGGAGATCTAATGGTTGATACTTCGTTAAAACTGTGGAAAAACCTAACAACACCTGACATCTTCACTCAAACCCAAGCAACAGCACTATCCCCCTATAAGTGAAAACTCTCAAAAAAATGAATTTTTTGTGAAGAATTTTTATTCTTCTTTCTTTTCATCGATTTCTGCTGTGATTTCTTCAATCGGTTTTGGCGGCGGTGTAGTTGCCATTGTCCACCCGATCCATGCGCCTATGAACATTATTGCAACAAAGGCGATGAATACAGGGATAGTGATCATCCATAATCTGAATGTCTCTTTTTCCATGTCTAACCGAAGTAGATTGCTGCTGACTTGATCAGGTGCAACTATGGCAACAATGTAAAATACAGCAACGAGTACACAAACGAGCAGTATTGCTCCACCTATTACTTGATCTTTGCTTACCATTTAGTGATTCACCACTTTATTCATGTACTACCTTTTTTAACCAATTTAAAGTTTGCCATATTTTCTCAATTTGCTTTGTTTTAGGTTGTGCCCATTTCCCATGCGGATAGATATTTTTTCTGCTCTTCAGTTAGCTCATCTATAGTTACGCCCATGCTTTTCAACTTTAGTTCAGCAATTTTTTCATCAAGCTCTTTTGGTACACAGTACACTCTAGTTTCTAATTTACTGCTTTTTGCAATGTATTCTGCGCATAGTGCTTGGTTAGCAAATGACATGTCCATAACTTCTGATGGGTGACCTTCTGCAGCTGCTAAATTGACAAGTCTGCCTTCAGCAAGTAAGTAAAGTCGTTTTCCATCTTTTAGTGTGTATTCTTCCATATTTGGACGCATAGTACGCTTAGATGTGGAAAGCGCTTCTAGTTCGTTAACGTTAATTTCTACATTAAAGTGACCACTATTACATATTATAGCGCCGTCTTTCATTTTTTGCATATGCTCTTTACAGATGACATTTATGTCACCTGTTGCTGTGGCAAATATGTCACCTATGGGTGCTGCTTCAGACATGGTCATAACACGGTATCCGTCCATGACTGCTTCTAATGCGCGTGTTGGTTGAACTTCTGTTACTATAACATTTGAGCCTAAACCTTTTGCGCGCATGGCTATGCCTCTGCTACACCATCCGTAGCCTCCGACAACAAAATTTTTGCCTGCAAGCAGAACTGAGGTTGCGCGTAGTATTCCATCAATGGTGCTTTGACCTGTCCCATATCTGTTGTCAAAAAGGTATTTTGTGTATGCATCGTTGACAGCGATAATTGGATATTTAAGACTGCCATCCTGTTCCATAGCTTTTAGGCGGACTACTCCTGTAGAGGTCTCTTCCGTTCCCCCTTTGATATTTTTGATTTGCTCTTGGTGTTTACTGTGCAGCATGCCTACTACATCTGCACCGTCATCCATTGTTATAATTGGTTCAAACTCGAGAACTTTTTCGATGCATTTGTAATAATCTTCAGTATTTTGACCTCTCCACGCAAAAACGTGAACTCCACTATCTGCTAAAGCTGCGGCCACATCATCTTGTGTCGAGAGCGGGTTAGAGCCACATAAAGCGACATTTGCGCCTCCTGCGATAAGTGTTTTAATTAATACAGCTGTTTCTTTTGTAACGTGTAGACATGTTGCTACAGTTTGACCTTGCAGAGGTTTTTCTTTTTCAAATCGCTCTTTAATAATGTTAAGAACAGGCATATGCTTTGTTGCCCATTCAATTTGTAAATGACCCTGTGCGGCCAATGATTCTTTTTTTATTTGAAACTTTTCCATTATAATAACACCTTGACATGGCGTGTATTTTACATATTATTTCTCCCTTATTAATAGAACATGCTTGTAAGGACAATTATTTGTTAAGATTTAAATGGGTATTCCACTTTTTTGTTGTATTATTGGTGAATTTAATGGGTAGTGCTGACGTTTTGAATCTATCACAGGACGCTGTATTTCAGTACATACGTTCTCTTTATGGTGAAAAAGTTAAACTATGCCGAATTTGGCGACTAGGTGAAACCCCTGAAGCCAGTGATGACCTGAAAGGTTTTGGTTATGGTTGTCCATATGTTATAGAATTCAGACATGAAGGAAAAACTCGTCGGGTGGTCCTTGAGACGATGCGACCCGGTGAAGGTTTTGGTCATGATCATTTCTCAGATCGTGCTCAAGCTTTAATCTGGCAAAATTCTGCTTTTAATAAATTGCCCAAACATGTGCGATCTGTTGATGCAGGATGTTTTGAAGACACCGGTAAAATAGTGTCTGTTGGGAGAGGTAAGGAATACTTTATTTTAACTGAATTTATTGAAGGGAAACTGTATCATTTAGATCTTGATCGCTTAAAAGAGACGGGTATCTTAAGTGAACTTGATATGAATCGCTGTGTTGCCCTCTCAGACTATTTATCTGAAATACATAAAACTCGTTATAGCTCCTCGGGATTATATGTTAGAAGAATCCGCGACTTAGTGGGTCACGGCGAATGTATCATGGGTCTACTTGATAGTTATCCTAAAGAGTTTGCTTATGTTGACAAGTCTTATTTTATCGATATTGAAAAAGCCTGTGTTGAATGGCGATGGAAACTAAAAGAACGTGCTCATAGGCTAAGTCAGGTACATGGTGATTTTCATCCATGGAATATCCTTTTCCGTGAAGGTGTAGATTTCACTGCCCTCGACCGCAGTCGAGGTGAATGGGGTGAACCAGCAGATGATATTGCGGCATTAACCCTAAACTATCTGTTTTATTCGCTACAGAAATATGGTGAATTAAGCGGTGTTTTTGACACTTTGTTCAAACTTTTCTGGGAAAACTATTTGAAAAACACACGTGACTCCGAAATACTTGAAGTAATACAGCCTTTCTATGCTTGGCGTAGCCTTGTTGTTGCCTCCCCTATCTGGTATCCTCACTTAAGTGTTGATACACGTGTTAAACTGCTAAACTTTGCACAAAATATGCTACAACATGAGCGTTTCAACATAATGGATGTAAATTCCTTATTCTGACTCCTTTTTTACTCTGCTCCGTAATGCGCGTGTATATTATCAACAGTAAAATATGTTTATGTTCAACAAAACTTCCATTTTTTTGCATGAAATTTTCAGTGACCACTATACACTAACTGCTGGTTTTGAATCTGATGAACATGCGTGCTTTTATTACTATTTCTATGAAAAAATTTGGCTAAAGCGGTTTTTTCATAGCGCTTCAATGGAAACTCATTTTATAAGCATTTTTTGTGCCCAAATAGGAAAACTTAAGCAAGACTTTGCCTATTTTTATTTGTGGAACTGATCTATGACTGTATCTACTGGTTGGTGTGTTTGGGTAACTGGTCTTCCGGGAAGCGGTAAATCTGTAGTTTCTCGCGCTCTTATAGACCTCTTAAAGCAAAAAGATGTTTCTGTACAGTTATTATCATCAGATGAGCTACGAAAAGTTTTAACTCCAAATCCAACTTATAGCATTGAAGAACGCGATACCGTTTATGCTACTATGGCTTATATAGCTAATTTGCTCACAAAAAACGGTACAAATGTTTTGATTGATGCTACCGGTAATCTTAGACGTTATCGTGATTACGCGCGCTCACTAATAACACATTTTATAGAGGCTTATATTGACTGCCCTTTTGATGTATGCATTCAACGCGAAACCATACGAAAAGAAACATACAATGCACCAACACAAATTTACCTAAAAGCACTACAAAACAGCACATCAAGCACAGTTCCTGGTGTAGGCCAACCATACGAAATACCCTTAAAACCTGATGTAATAGTGAAAAATTTTACACACACCCCCCAAGAAGCCGCCCAACAAATTTATGAAGTGTTAATTACAAAAAATAGAGCCTTTACGTCTTGATTAATGAGTATAGCCTTTGTAAGTTGTGTGAGCTGCAACTGTTGAAATACTCGTGTTGAACTAATCTCCAAATCTGTCTTGTTATCACTCAACGTATGAAAGTTTGCTTATTTTTTGATGTATCTAAGCACGATTTCTGTTTGTTCAGCAGAGATTTTCCTATTTTTCTGTAAAGAAGTAACTATTTCAGAAATTTTTGTTAAAGCATGTACAGTATATCCTGCTTTTTCCATTTTTTCTACACCCTCCTGCTCTCGATTTACAATAACTAACATATGTTTAACCTCGGCTCCTAATTCCTGAAGTGGTTTTATTCCCTCAATTTTTGATAAGCCTTCACTTATTACATCATCAATAAACAAAATTTTATCGCCTTTCTCTACATCTGCACCTGCAATTCTGCCTGTTGCACCATAGGCTTTTTCTTCTTTACGTACGATAACACATGGTAAATTAACTTTACAGGCGATACTTGGCGCAATTAAGGCTCCTTTTAATTCTATTGAAGCCAGTTTAGTCAATAAACTAACATTGTCATTAATTTGACAAATTTTTTGAGCCGCAATATCTGTGATAACGCATAATTCCTTGGGTTTTGAAAGTAGTCGTGCCATGTCAATATAGTATGGACTTAGTGCGCCTGACTTTATTTTAAACAATCCGAATTTGATGCATCCTGACTCATAGAGCGCTTCTGCAACTTTGTCTGTAGTGGACTCCATAATTATTCACTATTGAGAAATAGAAATGATAATTTAACTCTTTACTGGATAAAAATGTAAAAATTTGAAAAAATCTGTTTTTTCATAAGGGTCTTTTTTTTGCAAATGAAATCTTTACCGCGCAGCTCTTTTTTATGGTAAAAGATCCTTTGCGTTTGTTAATTGGTTTTACTTAGTGTTTTACAATGTTTTCATTTTTTAACGGTAACGTTTATAACTCTATTTTATATTTGCTACAGGCGCGAAGCGGAAGTACAATGGGACATCGTAAAGTTCATGCTCCAAGACATGGTTCACTAGCTTATTTACCTAGGAAACGGGCTAAAAACCCAGTAGCTAGGATACGCTATTGGCCAGAAATTAAATCAGATTCTCCTAAACTCTTAGGATTTGCAGCTTACAAAGCTGGTATGACATACATTTTCACAATTGAGGATAAGAAACGTTCACCTCACTTTGGAAAAGAAGTTATGAAAGCAGTAACCATACTAGAAACGCCACCTATCATTATATGTGGCTTTAAAATGTATACAAAAACACCATATGGTCTGCAAAATATCGGTGAAGTTTGGATGAAGGAACCCCCTGCAATATTTAACAGGGCATTAATTCTTCCTGAACAATTTGACACAGAAGCAATGCTAGAGAAAGCACAGAAAAATCTTGAACAAACAACAGTAATTCGTGCGGTTACAGCAACTCAGCCCTCTCAAACAAGTCTGTCAAAGAAGAAGCCTGAAATTTCTGAGATACAAATTGGTGGAGGTAACATCCAACAACAATTTGATTATATAAAACAGCTTTTAGGTAAAACAGTGACCCTTGAAGAAGTATTCAAGGCTGGTCAATATATTGACATTGCGGGCGTAACCGTGGGTAAAGGTTTTCAAGGTCCAGTAAAGCGTTGGGGTGTAACTAAACTTCAGCATAAAGGTCGTAAAACTAAACGTGGTATTGCAACTTTAGGTCCATGGAATCCTCACCATCTTATGTACTCCGTAGCAAGAGCTGGTCAAATGGGTTATCACCAACGTTTGGAATATAATAAACGTATCATGAAAATTGGTAAAGATGGAAAAGAAGCAACTGTTAAAGGGGGATTCATTCGTTACGGTGAAATTAAAGGACCTTATGTCCTCATAGATGGCAGTGTTTCCGGAACAGAGAAACGTCAACTACGTTTACGTGTTCCTGCACGTCCTCCAACAGAAGCCCCTGAAGTACCACCACAAGTAACATATATCTCATTAGACTCTCCACAAGGAAAATAAAGTGAAACGTTATGCCGGAAAGAACAGCAGAAATTTTTGATTTACAAGGTAAGGCAACTGGGCAAGTAACTCTTCCCCAAGTCTTTTTTACACCTATAAGACCTGATGTGATTAAGCGCGCTGTATTAGCTATCCAATCAAATCGTCTCCAACCACAAGGTCGAGACCCCATGGCTGGAAAGCGTACATCTGCAGAATCACGCGGTGTCGATTTGGGCATATCAAGAGTTCCACGTATAAAGGGTGGTAGCGGACGAGCCGCTTTTGCACCAAGTACAGTCGGTGGAAGACAGCCTCACCCACCGAGAGCCGAGAAGAAAATTGTTAAAAACATTCCAAAGAAAGAGGCAAAGCTTGCATTACTCTCTGCCATTGCTGCAACTGCACAAAAGGATGTTGTTGCAAAGCGTGGACACAAGATTGAAAATATACTTCAAATACCCTTAATTATCGATGATGCAATTGAAAATCTGACACGTGCAAAAGATGTTGAAGCAGTATTCACAAGCTTAGGTGTTAACGATGATGTTACACGTGTACGTGACAGTTGTAATGTGCGTGCGGGAAAGGGTAAAGCTCGCGGGCGCAAAATGAAACAAGCTGTTGGACCACTTATTGTAGTGTGTGACAGTGTAAATCTTGTTGCTGCCGCAAATAACCTTCCAGGTGTTCAGGTGACAACAGTTTTGAACTTGAACACTGAAATGTTAGCTCCAGGTACACATCCAGGCAGATTAACAGTTTGGACAAGCAGTGCTCTCGAACAATTAAATACGCTCTATGGAGAAACCGCATAATGGATAATAACGAAATAATTTCTTATCCTCTAATGACTGAATCAGCAAGTGTCATGGTGGAAAAAGACAATAAACTGATCTTTATTGTTAACTTAAAAGCTGGAAAAGCTGATATTAAGAAAGCTGTTGAAGAGCTTTATGCAGTTAAAGTCAGTAAGGTTAATTTACAAATAACAAGTCAAGGTCTAAAGAAAGCCTACGTGAGGCTTACTGAAGAATTCAAAGCATCAGATGTAGCAATAAAACTAGGAATACTCTAATAAAATTATAGAAGGCATGATTTATGGGAAAACGAATTCGTGTACAACGGCGTGGACGCGGCGGGCAAAACTTCCGCGCTTCAACTCACAAACGTGTTGCGCCAGCAAAATATCCATACGTAAAGTCGCCAAAAGAAGTTTACGATTTAACTATTACCGGAACAATTAACGAACTAGTCCATGATCCTGGTCGTGGCTCACCGCTTTCACAAATTACACTTGAAAACGGATTAAGTTATTACAGTATTGTCCCAGAAGGCGTATCTGTAGGTCAACAGATCAGCCTAGGTGGGAATGCCGCTGTCGAAATTGGTAACATTATGCCTCTTGGAAAAATCACTGAAGGTACTCTAGTTTGCGATCTCGAACTACGACCAGGTGACGGTGGCAAAATGGCGCGGTCATCAGGTGCTTATGCAACTGTTGTTGGTCACACACCACAAGGTACTATGATTCGCTTACCATCAGGTCGTACCCGATATATTGACGACTTTTGCATGGCAACAATCGGTGTGGTAGCTGCCTCTGGTAGAATGGAAAAGCCTTTCCTTAAAGCGGGTGAGAAATTCCATTTAATGAGGGCTAAGGGTCATAAGTATCCAAGGACAGGTGGTCGTAAAATGGTTCCTGCTGTTCACCCATTTGGTAGCAGTAAGCGTAGTGCTCGTAGGACAACGACAACTTCACATGGTGCACCTCCAGGACAGAAAGTTGGTTTAATCGCTGCAAGAGGACCTGGACAGAAAAAGAAACGAGCATTAAGATAAAAATATAGGATAAATGAAATATGCCTCTAAAAGAATTTAGCTATCGTGGACACAGCCTTCAAAGTCTTGAAGGTATGTCTATGGATGAATTCATAAATTTGCTTCCATCAAGACAACGGAGAAGCCTACAACGCGGATTAACCCCTGAGCAACGCGTATTACTAGAAAAACTGCGCGTTACGAAAGAGCAACAAAAACAGGGGAAAAGCACAAATCTCAAAACACATGTACGTGACTTAATCGTTCTCCCTGAAATGGTGGGTGCAAAAGTTTCGGTACATAATGGTAAAGAATTTGTTGCACTAGATATTAAGCCAGATATGATTGGTCATTACCTTGGTGAGTTTGCTATAACCAACAAGCCGGTTAGACATGGTACTCCAGGTATCGGTGCGTCACGTTCGTCAATGTATGTGCCACTAAAATAAGCAAATTTTTCTTTTTTCCGTTTCTATTTTTTCTTCAGTTATGTCTGTATTTTTTCTGTGTTGTATGGATAGTGTATAGCCAGTGCTTTTGTTTCCTTTTACGCTTAAAATGTTTTATGGCAAACACATATTTGCATATAACTAAGTGATTTCTAAAAAAAAGAACTGTTTTACTCACTTTTTCTCTGATGTTATGCCTCGAGACGAATGATATCTTTCATATTTTATCTAATTTTTTGTTAAATCTCTTATTTGTAGGTTAAAAAAAGGGTGTTGTTATGGGGATTTAGAGGCTGTAATCTCTGCCGTGTGCCTTTATATTTGGTGGTTTTGTGCCTGCTTCAGGAATTTGTGGTAATGGAATGGGTGGTGGAATATTTAGTATGCGTGAGATTATTACTGATTCGACAAAGACTACGTTTGATATTGATTGGATGATTATTTGTGCGGGCGGTTTTTTTTGTTCGAAATCTTTGATGATTTTGTCTACTTCACTTTTTTCGCCACTTACATATGCGTTGCCTTTAATGCCTATCTGGGCAATGGATGGATTATATGCTATTGAGAGCACATATGGGACTTCAAGTGTTTCATCTTGTTTTTTTTCCATACCTACCACATTGATGTTAGTGTTAATTTGAATTGGAGGCATTGGTTTGCGAATGTCCCAGTAGCGTTCTGATGAAATGTTTGATATAAACACGTTTACTCTAAGCATGATGGATCAAAAAATAAGTAGTGCAGTTGAAAGATTTAAAACTGCTTGTTGAAAAAAATTATTTTTGTCTGTAGCGTGTAAAACCGCAATGACCGCATGTGTATCTAGACTCATGGTCTGCCATGAAATAGCCTGGACCGCAGCGTTCGCATGTTGGTCGTGAGCGGGTGACTTTGTCGTTTTCAACTTTGTATAGGATGCTAACGCCGCCTATTTTCTTTTTTGCTTTTTCTTTTGGTTTATTTTCTGTTTTTGTGTTTGCTGGTTTTGGCATTATGCTTGTGCCTCTTCTTTAGTTTTTTCAGGGTTGTTTCTTTTTTTGATGTACCCTGGTTCTACAATTTGAGCTTGTTCGACACTTTGATAGACATTAGCAACACCATTGGTAATGTTTGTTCCAGTTAATGTTTCCATGTGTTTAATATAGACAACGCTCTCTTTAACTTGTACTGCGTTAGCAATTGCTCTTTTAGTATCAAGTCTATTTGGTGCCTTTTCTTTTGGACATTGTGTAATTGTGAAGCCTACCTCTTTACGTTTGAGAAGTGGGTTTTCTTTGGTTGACACGATTTTAATTTCCATGGATATTCACTTGATTCAAATTGAGTTCTTACAGTATTCTTCTTATTTAGCTTTTCGAACGTTTTTTCATCTCTTTCAGGAATTTAGAGACTTCTGTTTTTTTTTCAGGTGAAACTTTAACTAAAACTATGCCTTCGTATGGCTGCCCATATACTACCACAGAGTTTTCTGGCGCATATAATACAGCAATAAGTGTGAGCAGATCTTCCTCGCCATCTACAACTATGCGCGTTTGTTCGCTGTTTTTTAGAGATTCTCTTATTGCTTCCACAGCTTCCTCAGTTATAGTTCCCTGTGGATTTTTTACTCTAACAACATTTGAAGTGTTAATAGACGACTGAACTTTGTTACGCATACTTTGATTATCTATAATAACCAAATCAGGAGGTATATTGTAGTCCTGCAAATTTTTTGACACTACATCCCCCACGGAGATGATTTTTGGCGGTTTTTGCTTTTTAACTTCTTGCATTTTTGCCATTGTCTGGTCAAATGTACCTTTAACTAAAATGCCAAATGGTTCTCTAAACTTTACTCTAAGTTCAGGTGTAATAGTATAAATGACTGACATAGTTAAAGAGCCTTCTTTGTTAAAAAAATTGAAAAAAAGTTATTAAATGCTATCGATAGGCTTTTAGCGGACTTTTAAGACGTATCGACCTTTGTCTTTAGCGTCCATAGCTTTTGCGATTGCTGAATTTTCTACATCAAATAGAACTACCAGTCCGCCGTAATCTTCGCTTAAGCTGCGGCTTTTGCATTTTGGGCATGTGTGCTCTCTAGTTAGAAAATGGCAGTTTGAACATGCTTTTTCACTCATTGTTTCTTCTCCTCCGTCTTCTTTTCCTCTGTAGTAGTGGTGGTGTCTGATGGAATTAGTCCTTGATCCATTTGTAGCCATTCTAATTTGCCAAGGAATGGTTGTCTTGCGGTTACACCGATTTTACCTGAGCTGCCTGCTCTGCCAAGTGAGACTGCTGTAATGCGTACGCGGACTTTGTCTCCTGTGACGAGTCTGCGTTTTGATTCTTTTCCTAGAAGTACTCCTTGTTTTTCATCGTATGAGATGAAGTCATCCATGAGTTGTGAGACGTGTAATAATGCGTCAATTGGGCCAATTCTTATAAATGCTCCAAAGTCAGCGATTTCGATGACGTCTCCTTCAACTATTTCTTGGATTACTGGGTAAAATGTTAGTATCGAAAAAGTTACTTTATGAAATGTTGCGCCATCGCCTGGAATGATTTTGCCTATAGGACTTACTTGTATGCCTGTTACGGTTATAACATAACCTAATTCTTCATCCACGACTCCTTCGTACTTATGTTTCACTTGTTCGCGTCCAACCTTCTCAAGTGGTTTTCCGAAGGTCTCTGGTGGAATACGTATAGTGTCTTGAAGAGTAATTAATTTAAACATCTACGATATCAATCCGTCAATCTCTAAACGAGATTTTTGTCTCACATAAATCACTGGCAGACTTATATCTCTTAGCCTCTTCCTTAATTGACTATCATTGGTAAAAACTGGTGAATTCCATTTTTTTGCTACTTCAACTATTGCGTCATCGGTTGTAAGCCTATCTGAAACTGTAACTGGAACCATTTTACACTTTTCAGACAGTTTAAGTGCAAAATTTGCTTGTTGACGCAATTTATAGCTGCTTTTATTTGCGAGAATTTCAAGTTCAGATTTAACCGGAGAAATTACAATAAACTCTACATTTCGATTCAATAGTCGACGAATCTCTTCAAATATATCTATTCTTAACTCTAAGGGTGTAAATAATGCGTTCGAATCCAAGATTATTTTCAGAGGCTGAGCTAATATTTTTGACATTTAAGCGCCTACTTTTCTTTTCTGTTTTCCTTTAACAAACTTAATTATAACCTTACTTTAAATACTTCTCAAATCAACTTGTTTATTGATGATACTTATGCTTAGCGAAAAATCTTGTGGCGCAATTATTTATCTAAAGAACGGCTCTGAACGCCTCTATTTGTTACTCAAATATACGTCTGGTCACTGGGATTTTGTTAAGGGCAATATTGAAACTGACGAAGCCGAAAAGGAAACTGTTGTACGAGAATTACGCGAAGAAACCGGAATAATTGACGCCTCATTTGTAGGTAATTTTAGAGAAAAAATTGAATATTTTTACCGGCGCAGACAAGGTGAGGATGTACATAAAGAAGTGTTTTTTTATATTATGAAAACCTGTACTGAAAATATTACCTTATCCTTTGAACATGTAGATTCAATATGGCTTAACTATACTCAAGCAATAGAAAAATTAACATTCAAAAACGCGAAAGATCTGCTAAAGAAGGCTAACCTGTTCTTAAATAAATTAGAAAAATAGTTAAAAAACTATTTTATTAAGCCATAGCCAATTAGACGCCAGCGAGATGTAATCTTTCTGCTTATTGCAACTCTAGCGCCTGGTAAAGCGCAAATGGGTCTTGTTAACTTGACTTTTATTGTGTTTTGTTTTATGCCTATTACTTTACCAACATTTACTGCTGCGCCAATATGTAGCAATAATTGTTCATCAGGGTTAATTCTTTCAACCTTAAGTTGCTCTTTAGTTCCGACAACTCGTTCAAGAGTAAATGTCTCTAATGTGAGCTCAGTTAGAGTTGGTGGTAATAGACCTGTTTTTCCTGCGATGCTGCCAGTTAACCCGTCAGCTTTAGAATATGCGGGATCAAGTAATGTGCCAATACCGACAAGTCCGCCACAGGTTGTTTCTTTGACTTTTTTGTTACCTGAATGCAAACTTACAATTTCACTGATTAACGGGTTATAACTAGTTTTGCCATCGCGGTCAATTGGTATGCCTGGCCGGATTTCAATTTCTTCACCAACTTTGAATTTACCCTGTGCAATAGTTCCACCGATGATCCCTCCATCAAGATCCTCAATGCTTGTGCCTGGTTTGTTTGTGTCAAATGAACGGACAATAAACATTAACGGCTGCAGTTCAGGGTCTCTTTTAGGCGTTGGGATGATTTCTTGTATAGCCTCCAATAGAACATCAATGTTGATGTTTCTTTGTGCTGAAAGTGGTATAATAGGTGCGTTTTCTGCTACTGTTCCTTTTACGAAGGCTTTGATTTCCTCATAACTCTTTCTTGCACGAGTTCCATCGACAATGTCAATTTTGTTCTGAACAATGATAATCTTTTTGATGCCGCTAACCTCTGCTGCTGCTAAGTGTTCTCTTGTCTGTGGTTGTGGGCAGGGTTCGTCAGCTGCAATTACTATGATCGCTCCATCCATGATGGCTGCGCCTGAGAGCATTGTTGCCATTAGGGCCTCGTGTCCTGGTGCGTCAACAAAGCTTATGCCGCGTACGAATTCTGTTTTGGTTTTGCAGTTTTCGCAGGTTGTTTTTATTGTGTATTTTTTTGGTGTTGGGCATTTTGGGCATTTGTAAATTGGCATATCGGCATAGCCCAGTTTTATAGTGATACCCCTTTTAAGTTCTTCACTATGGCGTGATGCCCACATGCCTGTTAGGGCTTGGACAAGTGTTGTTTTTCCGTGGTCTACGTGACCGATTGTGCCAATGTTTACTTCTGGTTGTTTTGGCATTGGTGCAGTTTTTTTTTCTTTTGTATTTTCAGCCATTCACAAACGCCTTTAATTTATGAGGTGTCTATTATTCAATGCTTAAATTTAACCTTTCTATATTGATAAAACGTTTAGAAGCGGTAAATTGCAATTTTTTTCTTAATGTTGAAATTAATTACTAAAGTTGGTATTATGCGTTGAAAAAGAGATCTGTTTGTTAAAATGTGTTGTATGTTGTTGTTTATGCGGTGTTTTCGGTTTTCGTTTCTGCTTTTTTGGGTGGTTGTTCAACAATTTTTAGGTTAATTTGGGCGATTTCGTCAGTAATTGTGTTTCCGCGGACTGTTTTGCGTCTTCTTTCGCCTTCTCTTTTTGGGTGGAACCCTGCGCCTTCGCTTAAGACTACTTGTCGCCTGATTCCTCCATGGACATCGCCTCTCATAGGTACGCCGTCTTTATCAGAGCCGCCTAAAATTTGTAGTTTAGTTGCTGGCATATCTACTATGATGCCGTCAATGGTTTCACCTAATTTTTTTCCTATGAATGGTGTTGCACGTGCTTCTTCAACTTCTACTACTTTGCTTTTCCCGTCTGTTGGGTCAGATATGATTACTTTGAATTTTGCCATTTGAAGATTAACTCTCCAGCGCAGTTTAAAGTTGAATAACTCTCTATTAAGCCTTTATATTTAAATCATAAATTGGGTGTTAAGAAAATGTTTTCGTAAAGCAGAATCTTTGTTTTCATTATTAAAAACAGTTCTAATTTTAGCGTGGCTTCCTTATTTCTAGAGGCTGTTTTGTGAATGTCATATTTTGCTTTGTAGTGAAGGCAAATAATGGTGAGGTGTTCTAAAAATTTTTGTGAGTACTTTTAGATGCTATTTTATGTTTGAAAACTGTTTTTTATGTTTGTAGTGTCTTATCGTTTTTTGCCTAAACCTTTTAATTTAGCTCTGAACTGGGTTTTTGGCTATGTGGCGTTTGGGTTTCTTCTTTCATGAGATGGCATTCGGGTTGCTTAGTGTTTTCATACCTCTGTATGTAATTGGTTTTTCGGACGTAGCTGTTCTTGGTGGTCCTCTGGTTGCTTTGGGTATAATGATGTCGGTTGCAATGTTTTGCTCTATTCCTGCTTCTTTTCTTTGGGGTTGGTTATGTGATGCGACGCGAAGATGTAAACCCTTTATTTTAATGTCCTTTGCTTCCTCAGCGGTTCTTCTCTTTATTATGACTCTTCCTTTTGCTAAAAATGTCATAGTATTTGTAATGCTCTACGTTATAATGCAGTTTCTTCATATTGCTCATGAAGCGCCAAAAAATGTGTTAATAGCTGAACATTATAGTCGAGATGACTGGGAAATGTCCTATAGTTACTATAGGCTTTCAACAGAGTTTGGACTAATTATTGGTCTAGCTATAGGTTTCTGTTTATCTGTGGGGTTATTTTCTTTTGCTGCTAATCTTAGCTCTGCTATTTTGGCAACTTATACTCTGTACTTTTGTAGTGGACTAAGTATCGTTGCCTTCATTCTATCTGCTTTACTAGTTACTGATCCTCTGCTTATTTTTGAACGGCGACTTGTTAGAATTGAGCGAGCTGTTGACTTTACCTGCCGCAGTGTAGCATCTGCTTCAAGAGTTTTAGGGGGTTCCTATTGGTATAAATCACCTAAGCAGGCTAGTTTTAAACTATTCGCTTTAGCTATTGTCCTATTTTCTTTAGCGACAAGCATCTTTTTCACGCCTCTACCTGTCTTTTTAAGTCAAGGTTTAGGACTGCATAGCAGTATGGCCTATATCGGCTCCATTTTCACTTCCATAGGTGCTACAGCTGGCTACTTTTTTATTAGTGGGCGTGCGCGGTCAATGGACTCAGGTAAGCAAATGTCTCGTTGCGTGCTGTTTAGAAGTTTATTAATTTTCAGCTTAATCGGTATTATCCAGTTAGCTATCTTTCCATCTGTGTTGACTTTTTTGGTTCTGGTCTTTTTAGGTTTTAGTTTTGCTATCTACTATATCTTAATGATTTCTGTTTCCATGGAACTTATACCTGCAGGAAAAAGCGGCCTTTTTGATGGCCTAGTAGGCTTAGGCACAGCTTTTGGTTCTTTTCTTGGACCCTATCTGGCAAGCGCTTACAATTATGTACCCACATATTTTATCGCTGCATTACTGTTTTTTTTAGCTTTCTTAACTATAAAATTTGCAACCTCAGACACCAGCTCCTAATTTGCATAAAAAAAGTTTTGATTAAGAAAAAATTTTGCTCTGGAGTCATGAAAAAAGTTTAGACGGAAAGAAGGGAAGAGCTTTTGGCTCTTAATTTTGTTTGTTTATTCTGTATGTACTCTGTATAGGTCTACGTCTTCACGCATGCTTGGTGTTAATTCAAGGAATTCTCTTACTGATCTTTCTATGTCTTTTGACTGTGTAACATATCTGCCAACGATAAGTATGTCTGCGCCTTTTTCTAATGCCTCTTTTGCTGTTTCTGGAACGATGCCGCCGGCAACTGCGATTAAGAATTTTTTGTCGGGAAACGCATCGCGAATACGTTTTATGCGTTCAAGTCCGCTGCTTCTGCCTGTTTCTTGGTCAATGCCTCTGTGTAAAATGACAATGTCTGGGAAATCTTTGATTGATTTTAGTTTTGCAAGTACATCCTCTACATTTAACATGTCAATAACTGCGTATGTGCCTAAACGTCTAGCCTCTTGTACTGTTGCATCCAGAGTTTCTGCTGGAGCAAGTCCTGATGCGACAACAGCATCTGCTGTGTCTTCATAAGCTAAGTCTACTTCAACTTTGCCAACATCAAGAGTTTTAAGGTCAGCTATGATGAATTTGTCTTTGGCAATTTCGCGTATTTCGTTTATAACTCTTGTACCATAACGTTTGATGAGCGGTGTTCCAACTTCAAGTATAATTCTATCACTTCCCGGTAACTGCTCAATCACTTTCTTTGCACCTTCAAGCGAGGGCGCATCTAGAGCAATTTGCAAATACGGTGGTCTCCATAAGCGTGGAACTTTAAAGCCCATAATAGGATGCTTTGCACGATCTTTGTCATAAATAATTTTATCTAATGACGGATACTTTATGAGTGCACGCTGAAGCGCCATTTTTGTTGCACCATAATTATACTGATAAATTTTACGATAATCCGTTGCTTGAGGATGAATAAATACGCTTGCAATAATTACCCACTCATCTAATTTTGCTCCTGGAATTATCCCCTCTTCAGACGCATCCGCAACTGCCTTAGCCACCGCAGCCTGTGCAGGACCAAAAATTTTGCTGGTGTCTCCCATGTTTTTAACGGTAACTTTTGGAACAATTAACGTGTGTGGCTTAGGCGGCAGATTGGGGCGGATAACTGCAAGTAATGGTGTGTGACCTGCTGACAAGTTTGCCATACCTGTTGCAAAGGCTTGACCAACTGGCCCGTTTTTATCCCCTATAATTAAATCAACGTGTGCAACTTCATTGCCTTCTCCTAATAATGATTCACCGATTAAATAGGTTGGGCTTGATTTTTCTTCTTTTTTATCATTTTGGGTCGTCATACAATTTATAATCTCCTTAAAATTGACATTAAATTCTTTTAGCCAAGAATACAGTGTATCTCTGTGGATGTCCATTTCCTTTGCGGTTCCGATAATTGTCGGTTTTGTCGGTTTATTTTTTGCTTCTGTTTCCCTTTGAGCGGCTTGAAGAACTGTTTTGATAAATTCCTCTTTATTTGCTGGTTTTTTAACGTCTGTTCCCGACATTATTTTGCCTTCTTTGCTATTTGTACTTGTGCAAATATTTAAAACTGTCGGATAATGATTTGTTTTTGTTTATTTAACCCGTATGTATTTAGCTTGCGTGTTTTTATTAAAGCATCTATACAGGAATTTGCATATGTAGCTGTGTTTGTTGCGCAAAAAATGGCATGA
>WRGM01000153.1 GCA_009787175.1 Candidatus Bathycorpusculum fermentans
TATTGTTCCGTGCGAAGTTACCAAACAACAAAGACTATTGTTTGAAAACCTAAATGTTGTAGTACCTAAAACCAGCGGAGTTTAGGATTATGTGGTAAGGCTCTTTATCCAATGTATGCCATAAGATGTAGAGGGCTTTTTTTTGCAGCTATTTTCTCGTCAGTACGTTTATCGCCTATGCGAAAATTACGCCCGGTATCCTTTGCAGCGAAAACGCTGTCTACCTCCAACTATACCACTCTTCAAATATTTTCTAAACCACACTTCTTACAAGCCATCATACACCCATGTCAACTCTACAACACACAACACAAAAATATATTTAAGTTGACACTCTCGAAATTGTAAGTGCTTATTTGTACACTTAGACTTTTTGTTCTTCTGTAGCTGGAGCGTTTTCAGCAGAGTCTGCTACGACTGTTTCTGTTTGAGCAGATGCATCGTCGACCTGGTCGGATATTGGAGTGTTTGCGGATTGGACTGTTGGTGGAGCTATATCTACGGGTTTTGGTTCTGTTTTAAATGTTTCAACGAATTGTGTTTGCATAATATTTGGTAGATATTTTTGGATGTCCATGGCGATGCCGCGTTTTGCTATTTGTATACCTTCAACATAGTATGTGTCGTCAGGCATGTCTATTGTTAAATTGTCGGTTTTTAGTGTAACTTTGAATTTTTCCTCTTCAACTACTGGCACGCGCCTATGTATTATAGAGAGAATTTTCTCTTCGCTACTGTCGAGTTTCTTTTTAACTATAACATTATAGATAAGTGTTCGTCCAGCTAAGGGCGGGTTGAAGTCAAGTAGAACTCTTCCGGCGCCAACGGCACGAATCATAGCTGTTTTTCCTTGATATTCGATACGAGCTCCAATTACTGGGTTTATTTCGTTTGCTAATAATTGGCGCAAAGGTATGCGTCTAATTTTTTCAGGATCTCTTTGACCAAATGCTTTATCTGGAGAGATTTCAACTGTTGATTCTTTTTCAGGCTCCATATCTAAAATTGCATCATCTAAAGCTTTTAGAACCCACCCTTCACCTATAACAACAAGTCTAGGCTCATACATGTCACCTTCTTTATGAAGGCGTTCTTTCTTTGATACTTCCTCATATGTAGTGTCAAAAACTTCGTTTGTTTCCTTTACTTTTCCAGTATAATCAATTAATATAAAGTCTCCCTTTTGAAAGGTCATTCTTATCATCCTTTAGATATACGCGCAAGTAAAATTCAAACGCTAATAAAAACCTATCTACCAATCATAGGGCATTACTTAGAAAAAATCTTAATCAAAAAACGCAACTAAAAAGTAACTGGAGGTAAAAAAAGACATAAGTGAGCGTTTGTTGAGGACAATAACGTGCCTTACAGGCGTTACAAGCCTCAACATTTACGTTTGCATATAACGTCAGTAATAGCTCAAGTTTTATGAACATTATTTTGGACGCTTTGTCGACCAAGTTCGAATGCTTGCATGTTAATTTGTAAGTATTTTTCTTTTAATTTAGCTGCTATGGCTTTTTCAAAGGATTCACGTTTTATAGGCATATTGTGTAGGGCAGATAGTGCGCCTAGTAGTATGGTGTTAGTGGTCAAGTTGTTGCCTAACTGGTTTGCCATGTTTGAAGCGTTTACTTCGTAAATGTTTGTTGCAGCATTTTTTATTATGCTTAAAAGTTCCTGCTGCGTTTTTGGTTTTATGTTTTTTGAAAAGTTGTTTGGTTTGAGGTATTTGGTGTTTACTATTACAGTGCCGTCAGGTGTTAGCATATGTAACGCTCGGGTGGTTTCGAGGATTTCAAAGCCTATTATGATGTTAACTTTTCCAGTCTCAATCAGGGGGGTTTCTACTTTTTCGCTTATTCGTGCAAAAGCCGTTACAGAACCGCCGCGCTGAGCCATACCGTGAATTTCTGCTTTAGTTACATCAAACCCGTCAAGCATTGCGGCTTCACAGAATATATCACTTAAAACTACAATTCCTTGTCCGCCAACACCGGCGAAAACAATGTCAAGCTTCACCTAATCTTTCCTCCCAACTAGGGGTACTATAGCATTATGAGGACAAATACTTGCGCATACACCACAACCATTGCAAAGAGAAGAATCAATTTCCGCTCTACCGACAACCGGCATAGTAGCGTCATCATTGCTATTGTTGCTATTTTCATCATTTATCTGAGTTATTATAGCAGGGCAGCCAAATTGTGTGGTGCATAATCCGCAGGAGCCGCATTTTTCTGTGATTTCATATGGACGCCCACGTTCACTTATAAGAGGGCAGGGTCTTTGAGTGATTATAACGCATGGACCGTCATATGTTAGTGTTTCACGTATAGCCTCTATAGTGGCTTTAACGTCATATGGGTCAACAGTTACTATTTTGTCTATACCTATGCTTCTAACTATTTCCGGTATGCTTACACTTTTAGCAGTATCGCCCATAGCTGTTTGTCCAGAGGCAGGAGTAGGCTGATGTCCTGTCATGGCTACTATACGATTGTCTAATATTATAACACAAACATTAGCTCTGTTATAGACAATATTTAACAGGCCAGGCATGCCTGCGTGGAAAAAGGTAGAGTCACCAATTACCGCAAACACTTTTCCGTTAACACCTGCATGCACCATACCTGCCGCCTGAGATATACCGCCGCCCATGCAGAGGCAGGTTTGAACGGTGTTTAAAGGAGGTAAAACGCCAAGAGTATAACAGCCTATATCTCCTGCAACAATTTTATCATCAGACCGCCCCACTAAAGTTAGAGCATACCTGGGACAATGTTTAACACATGCAGGATCACCCTGACAAGTATCACAAACGAAAACCTTCCGCTTACCTGAATCTAAAACCATAGCGCCATATGAACAGGCTTTAACACATAAGCCGCAGCCTATACATTTGTTTTCATCTACAGATATTAAGCCGGTTTTAACGGATTTAGAAAGCGCGCCATTATTACATGAGGTAACACATGGAGCGTTAGGACAAGTTTGACATGTAATGGCTATATGGTCTGCATTATTAATGCGTGTGACGTGAATTCGTGCCTTAGACGCATCAGAGATATGTGTCTTTTCAAAAGAACAAATTTTTTCACAAGTTCTACAGCCTATGCATTTACTGCTATCACATGCTACATGCTGATTAACAGAGTTTAAAGCATAATAAAAAGCACGATGTGTGCAGCCAGGACATAGATTGGGAGGCCGAGGCTGCAGGCCTACAATTGCTGTTGGTGTGGAGGTTTTTTCGGTCAAGTTTAATTTTGCGAGGGCTTCTCGGATTTTGTCAGGTGTGTATTCGCCTATTTCGCTAAGGTTTAGCGCGGTTTTTCCAGTTACGTCAAGTTTTAAGCGTTGGAGGTTTTCCTCAATATAGGGTCGAAGTTCTTCAATTACTATTAATTGTTTTACTTTAGCGGCGAATTTTTTCACGAGTTCTGTTGGGAAGGGATGTATGAAGCCAAGTTTTAGCCAAGAGAATTTTTTGGTATCTAGTACGCTTCGTGCGTAATAGTAGCCTACGCCGCTGCCTATTATGCCGACTTCAGAATTGTTGTCTTCAATTGTGTTGAAGGTAAAATTTTCAGAGATTTTTTTTGCTTCAACGAGTTTTTCTTCTAAAACATTGTGCTGTCGGGTTGCATTTACAGGTATCATTACCCATCGGGAGCCGTTTTTGTCAAAGGAAATTTTGCGTTCAAGTTTTTGAAAGTTGCCAATTTGTACTTTGGCTTTTCCATGAGCGACTCTTGTGGTTAGTCGTAGAATTATTGGGAGATGGAGGCTTTCGCTTATGTTGAAGGCTTCTTTGGTCATGTTTAGGGCTTCTTGGGGGTTTCCAGCGTCGAGTAGGGGTAGTTTGGAGTGTACGGCGAAGTATCGTGTGTCTTGTTCGTTTTGGCTGCTGTGTAGTGCGGGGTCGTCGCAGACTACTATGACTAGACCGCCTTCGGTGCCTGTGTATGCGAGTGTCATAACGGCGTCGGATGCGACATTTAAGCCTACGTGTTTCATGGATACTATGGCTCTTGCGCCGGTCATGGATGCGCCTGCGGCTATTGTTGTGGAGATTATTTCGTTGACGCTCCATTCTGCGTAAAAGTTTAGGGTTTTGGCGGCTTTTGAGAGGGTTTCTAGTATTTCTGTGGATGGTGTTCCTGGGTATGCGGTTGCGACTTTTATGTCGGCTTCTATTGCGCCTCGTGCGACGGCTTCGTCACCGTTTAGTAGTATGAAGCTGCCTGGTTTGTTTGTGGTAATTTTGGAGGTCATAGGTGTAGTGTCCTTACATTTTGCCTTTGCGTAGGTCTAGGACTCTCTTTGTTTTTCCGTCTGTTCTTGGTAGCTCGTTTGGTTTGACGAGTTCTATTTCGACTGTTAATCCTGTGATTATGTATATTTTGTGTTGTATGTTGTGTTTGAGTTGTTTTAGGTCGAGTTGTGTGTTTGTTTGGGCTTGTTCTGTTAGTTCAATTTTTACTAGGAATGTGTCGAGGGCTCCGGGGCGGTCGAGGATTATTAGGTATTGTGGGGCGAGTTCGGGGAATTGTAGTATGGCGTATTCTATTTGTGAGGGGAATACGTTTACTCCGCGGACTTTTAGCATGTCGTCTGTTCTGCCTGTGACGCGGAACATTCTAGCGTGTGTGCGTCCGCAGGCACATTTTTCGTGGGTGATTTTTGATATGTCAAATGTGCGGTAGCGTAGTATAGGTAAGCCTGTTTTGCTTAGGGCTGTAAAGACAAGTTCGCCTTCTTGGCCATCGGGTAGGGGTTCGCCTGTGTTTGAGTCTATTATTTCGACGATGAAATAGTCTTCCCAGATGTGTAAGCCGTTGTGTTCTGGGCATTCTATTGAGACGCCTGGTCCATAGAGTTCTGTTAGACCGTAAATGTCAAAGGTTTCAATGTTTAGGGCTTCTTCGATTCTCTGTCTCATCTGTTGAGACCAGGGTTCAGCGCCAAATATGCCACATTTAAGTTTGAGGTCTTCTTTTGGATTTATGCCGTCTTGTTGCATGATTTCTGCTATATGAACGGCGAAGCTGGGGGTGCAGGCGAGAATTGTTACGTCTAGGTCTTTCATAAGTTTAACTTGTCGCTGTGTCATACCGCCGCTTATAGGTATAATGCGGGCACCAAGTTTTTGGGCTCCATAATGAAATCCAAAGCCGCCGGTAAATAAGCCGTAACTGTACGCTATTTGTATAATGTCCTGAGGGCGTCCGCCAGCTGTGTAAATTGAGCGGGCCATAATTTCCTGCCAGGCATCTATATCCTCTTTGGTATAAGCACCGACTATTTGAGTCCCAGTTGTTCCACTTGACGCGTGGATTTCAACAATTTTATCTGGAGGCGCTGCTACCATGCCGTAGGGGTAATTTTCTTTTAAATCAGTCTTTACTGTAAAAGGAATTTTTTTAAGGTCATCAAATGTTTTAATATCATCAGGCTTTAAACCTATGCTATCAAATTTTTTACGGTAAAAATTACTATTGTTATAGCAATACTTTACCTGCTCTCTAAGCCTCTGTAATTGAAGTGCTCTCAGTTCTTCAGAGGGTAAAGTTTCAATTTTTTCATTCCAATATTTACCGGCAGCCATCTCGTATCCTCTTAGTTAATAAAGTTATGTACATTTGTTTAATGTAACTATTAGATAAGAGTTCCCACTATATCTAAATAATAAATACGCATCTACAACATTAGAACAGACATAACAGACAAATACACATAAAATTTAACAATAAACTAACCATCCTACATACATACAGCTTTTTACAATTCACAAGGTTAATTTATGTCGAGTTAGGTTGCTAAGCATGATAAACTGGAGAGTTCTTACTTGACTACAGAAGATATACGCAGGGCGCAGTTGGAGAGAGTACTAAAAAAAAATAATTATCAAAAAAGTGCGCTTTTAGAAATTCTTCATAGCGCCCAAGAAATTTATGGTTACCTTGACCAAAACCTGCTCGTGGACATAGCAGGCTCATTAAATCTGCCACCAAGCCATGTCTATGGGGTAGTCACATTTTACAGTTACTTTAAAATGAGAAAACCAGGTCAACATATAGTTACAGCCTGTCTAGGAACAGCCTGCTATGTGAAAGGTGTAAAACAGATAATTGAAGCTATAGAGGAAGAGTTTAACCTTAAAGTAGGAGGTTCAACAGCTGACGGTAAACTGTCATTATCACTTACACGCTGTATAGGAGCCTGTGCAATGGCACCGGCGGTTGTTTTAGATGATCAAGTTATTGGCAAAGCGACTAAAGAGATTGTGATTGAAAGAATTAGAAATGTACTAGCAGGTGAGAGAGATGAATCTGTCTGATATACAGAGAATTGCTGAAGAGGAGAACGAGTTTCAAAGGGCATACAAGTACCGTATTAATGTTTGTTGTTCAAGTGGTTGTATACCGTTTGGCGCATTTAAAGTGCTTAAAGCTTTTGAGGATGCAGTAAAAGAGTTAGGTGTAGAGAATATTTGTAAAGTTGCCAGAACGGGTTGTGTAGGTACATGTTCTATTGGTCCTGCAGTTCTTGTTGATCCTGGAGAGTATCTTTATCAATGTGTTACTCCTGAGAATGTTAGGGAAATTGTTCAGGGTCATATAGTTTCAGGTGTTCCTGTTACAAAGTATCTTTACAATAATAGCGGTTATTTCCGAAAGCAGCGACGTCTTGTACTTAGAAATGCGGGTAAAATTGATCCAACGAGGGTTCAGGATTATATTTCTGTAGGAGGCTATTTTGCTTTAGCAAAATGTCTTTCAACTATGACACCGCAGGGTGTAATTCAGGAAATTACGAATAGTGGTTTGCGTGGTAGAGGCGGCGCTGGTTTTTCGGTGGGGCAAAAGTGGGGTCTAGTTGCGAGGGCGCATAATACTCCAAAGTATATTGTTGCTAATCTTGATGAAGGGGATCCAGGAATTTTTGCGAATCGTACGCTTGCAGAGGCTGATCCTCATGCGATTATAGAGGGTATGATTATTGCGAGTTATGCTATTGATGCGCAGAAGGGTTACATTTACATTCGCTCAGAGTATCCTTTAGCTATTGAGGCTTTGCAGAAGGCTATTGCTCAGGCGAAGTCTATGAATTTGTTAGGGGATAATATCCTTGGAACTCAGCACAAGTTTGATCTTGAGTTACGTTTTGGTGCAGGCGCGTTTGTTGCTGGGGAGGAAACCGCGATTTTGATGTCTGTTGAAGGTCGTAGGGCGCAGCCGCGTCCTAGGCCGCCGTATCCTGCGAATCAGGGATTATGGGGTAAGCCTACGTTAATTCAAAATGTTGAGACTTTAGCTAATGTTCCGCTTATTATTTTGAATGGTGGTACGTGGTTTAAAGGGTTTGGTTTGCCTAATTGTACGGGTACTAAGTGTTTCTCTTTGACGGGTAACATTAATAATCCTGGTTTAATTGAGGTACCTATGGGTATTACTTTGCGGGAGATTGTTTATGATATAGGTGGAGGGATTCCGAGTGGTAAAAAGTTTAAGGCTGTTCTTGTTGGGGGTCCTTCGGGTGGTTGTTTGCCGGAGAGTGTGCTTGATGCGCAAATTGATTATGATTCGTTAAAGCGTGTAGGTGCCATTATGGGTTCAGGTGGTATAGTGGTGTTAAATGAGGATTCATGTATGGTTGATACTGCACGCTATTTTACTGATTTCTGCATAGAGGAGTCATGTGGTAAGTGTACACCATGTAGGGCGGGTCTTGCGCGTGTTAAAGATATTTTTGATAAAATTGCAACGGGCGAGGGCGAGTTAAATGATGTTGATATTTTAGAGAAAGTAAGTGAATACATTATTAATGCTAGTTTATGTGGTTTGGGACAAACAGCGCCTAATCCTATTTTAACGACACTTAGGTATTTCCGGGAAGAGTACATAGAACATATTGTAGATAAAAAATGTAGAGCAGGGATCTGTTTTAAGAAGGAACATAAGGGTGATGAATAGAAATGGCAGAAAATTCTATGATTACTTTGAAAATTGATGGTGTTCAAGTTTCAGTTTTAGAGGGTACGACTATTTTAAAGGCTGCTAAGGATAATGGTATTTTAATTCCTACGCTCTGTGATTTAGAGGGTTTAACGCCTTATGGTGGTTGTCGTTTGTGTTTAGTGGAGGTTACGGGTTCGCCTAAGCTTTTTCCGGCGTGTACGACTCCTGCGAATTCTGGTATGGAGGTTACTACTAATTCTGAGCGTTTGAAGAGTTATCGTAAAATGACTATTCAGTTGCTTATGGCTGAGCGGGTTCATATGTGTGCGGTTTGTGTTGCAAATGATCACTGTGAGTTACAGGCGTTAGCTAATCAGTTAGGGGTAAATCATGTGGTGCTTGAGAGGCATTTTACACGTGAGCCTATTGATTCGTCTCATGATTTTTTGGTTATAGATAGGAATCGTTGCATACTCTGTTTGCGTTGTGTTCGTGTTTGTGATAAAATTGAAGGTGTTCACACGTTGGATTTGAAGAATCGTAGTAAAGATACAGAGGTAATCATGGATTTAGATGAGTCTTGGGGTAATTCCTGTAGCTGTACGGGTTGTCGTAAATGTGCCAAAGTTTGTCCAGTTGGAGCGATATATATTGAGGGTGAAGCGATTACGCAGACTAAGCATCGTGATGTAGCTGAATTTATAACTGCAAGGAGAAATAACAGATGAGTACCACTAATACCGTCATAGCGGATTGTAATAGTAGTAGTAGTAGTAAAGTAAGAGTTGCAACAGTATGGTTAAGTGGTTGTGCTGGTTGTCATATGTCGTTTTTGGATCAGGATGAGAGAATAGTTGATTTAGCTAAGAGAATTCAGGTGGTCTACAGTCCATTAGTGGATGTTAAAGAGTTTCCTGAAGATGTTGAGGTAACTCTTATTGAAGGTTCCGTTGCAAATGAGGAGCAGCTTGAAGTGTTAAAGGATGTGAGGGCAAAGTCACGTGTGCTTATTTCGCTTGGTGACTGTGCTGTTACGGGTAATGTTACAGCTTTGAGGAATTCTTGGGAAAATAGTGATAAGGAAGTGTTGGAGCGGGCTTACAAGTCGTCTGAAGATTTGCAGGCTGCAGTGCCAAATATGGTTCCTAAATTGCTTATTAGGGCAAAGCCGTTGCATGAGGTTGTTAAAGTTGATTTTTATATTCCAGGTTGTCCGCCGTCAGCAGATTTGATAAATTATGTGTTAACAGAATTGTTGGCAGGTAAGACGCCTAACATGGAGGGTAAAGCAAAATATGGATAACTATGAGGATAATAGTAGTAATAAATTGTTTGAAAGGAAGATTGTGATAAATCCTGTTACGCGTATTGAAGGGCATGCGCAGATAGATATATTGTTAAATCAAGATAGTACTGTAAGAGAGGCGAGGTTTAAAGTTACGGATTTTCGTGGTTTTGAAAAGTTTACGGAAGGTAGGCCATACTATGAAATGCCGGCAATAACTAGTAGATCTTGTGGTATCTGTCCTGTAAGTCATATACTTGCATCGGCTAAAGCCTGTGATGCCATAGTGGGTGTAACTCCGCCGAAAACAGCAGTTATGTTGAGGCGTTTGATACATATGGGGCAGCTTGTGCAATCTCATGCGTTAAACTTTTTTCACTTGTCCTCGCCAGATTTACTATTTGGTTTTGACTCAGATCCAGCGAAGCGTAATGTTTTTGGTTTAATAGAGAACCATCCAGATTTTGCAGTGCAAGGGGTTAAACTGCGTCGTTTTGGTCAAGAGATAATTGAAAAAGTTGCAGGCAAACGGGTTCACTCAAGTGAATGGATTCAGCCAGGCGGTGTAAAGTGGCCTCTAACACGTGAACGTGCAGATTATTTGAAGGCTGAATTGCCAAAAGCTTTAGAGATTGCAAAAAGCACTTTATCTATGTTTAAGCAGCAGATGCTTAATAGTTTTAATGATGAAGTTGAGAATTTTGGCAATTTTCCATCATACTATATGGGGTTAGTTAATTCTGATGGTAATTTAGAGCATTACGATGGGAAACTACGGATAATGAATAAAGATGGAAATATCGTGGTGGAATGCAGTGATGCTCTAAAGTATCAGGAATATGTAGGGGAAGCTGTTGAGCCATACACTTTTATGAAGTTTCCATACTTTAAGAAAGTAGGTTATCCAGATGGTGCATATCGTGTTGGGCCGTTAGCGAGATTAAATGTTGCCTCACACTGTGGTACACCTCTTGCTGATGAAGAAATGGCAGAATTTAAAAAGCTTGGCAGAAATGGTATAGTACAAAGCACATTCTATTACCATTACGCGAGGTTAATTGAAACACTATTCTGTATCGAAACCGCTAAAAAATTATTAGACGACCCAGAAATTCTCTCGGAAAATGTAACCTCGAGAGCCATGGTTAACAATTATGAGGGTATAGGTATAGCAGAGGCACCAAGAGGAACATTAATTCATCACTACAAAGTTGACGCTCAAGGCATGATCATTTGGAACGATATGATAATAGCAACAGAACATAACAACATAGCATATAACAAGGCAATAACACAAGTAGCTAAAAGATACATAAAAGCTCAACAGTTACAAGAAGGTATGCTTAACCGTGTTGAAGCAGTTATCCGCGCATTTGACCCATGTCTAAGTTGCGCAACGCACGCAGTTGGTCAAATGGCATTAGACATTAAACTTTTTGATGCAAATGGAACACTGCTAGATCAACAAAGCAGATAACTCCCCTCTTTTATTATTAGCAAAATATACTTTTTACGTATTTAGCATGTATTCAGCTTTAGGTGGAAAATGGTTTTTAGCTTGCTCGTTTAGCTAAATACTACATATTTAATTGCACAGTTAATAAAAAAGATACAGATAGAGAATATTTTTCCAACTAGCACCACCCAATTACAGAAAATATAGATTTCTTGGAAAGAGGCAAGCTGACATGTCAAAAGGTACATGACATTATTGTTCATGCTTCTAAAAGAGGAGCTTATCGTAGAATCATTTTGACGAATTTTTCTGGGTCGAAAACTTCTATGTCTTTATATGTCTGACCTACGCCTATGAACAGAATGGGTTTTTGTGTGACATATGTTACGCTTAATGATGAACCACCTTTTACGTCAGCGTCAACTTTGGTCAATATTGTCGCATCGATACCTATGGTCTTGTTGAATTCCTCTGCCTGCATTACTGCGTCATTGCCTATTAATGAGTCAACTGTAAAGATTACCAAGTCGGGTTTTACGACACGCTTAACTTTGACAAGTTCATTCATAAGATTCTGGTTGTTTTGCATTCTTCCAGCTGTATCAATTAAAACAACGTTTATTCCATGCGCTTTAGCGTGATTAATAGTGTCAAATGCTACAGCAGCTGGGTCAGCACCATACGTGTGTTTAATTACTCGTAAACCTAATCGGCGGGCGTGTTCTTCCAGTTGCTCTATTGAACCTGCACGATATGTATCTGCACCAGATAGGACCACTGAATATTTTTTTTCCTGTAGAAAGCGTGCAACTTTAGCTATTGTAGTTGTTTTTCCTGTACCATTTATACCAACAAACATTAATACAAATGGCTCTGCTTTTTGGCGTTTTTCAGAAATTTGCTCCAGTAAGTCAATACGATTGTTTGTTTCTAAAACCTCAAGTAGTATCTGTCGAAGGTTATCTTCTACGAGTTCTTTGCGATCGTCAAAACGTTTAACAGATGAGCCTGTGAGACGTTTTTCTAGTTCATCACAGATTTTGTCTGCAACTGGAAACGCTACATCATTTTCAGCTAGAGTCATTTTGAAATCAAATAAAACAGGTGCGAGATTATCAGCTTTAAGTTCGGTTGTTGTTACTTTCGCAACTAGTCCTTTAAAGCCTGATTTGAGCTTTTCAAACATGCAATTAAGCGTTCCCTTGTCTTACGTTGGCAAGTAAACTTTCCATTCTTTTTTGACCAGCATTCATGCGTTCTGCAACTTGGTTAAATTGTGTTTGAGCAGATTGTAAAGCCTTTTCAAGTTCTACTAAGCGTTCTTTGAGTGTTGTTTTTGCATCAGTTAATGTTTTTTCTACAGAAACACCAGCACCTAGACCAACTATTACTTTATCAGGATTAACAAGTTTCACTTGTACATAAGAGCTACCGCCTATTGGTACAATCATTTCCGCGTTTTCTTTCTCTTTTTCCAGACCGTCCAATGTTGCGTTAGCATACGCTAGGTCAGTTAATGTAGCATTCACCATACTGATCCGCTGTTGTAGTGCTGTGGCTGTTTGTTCCAAGTATCGCATTTCGACACTTAATTTTCGCAGTTCTTCTTGACTGCTGTTAGTGGTCAACGTTACTCCCCAAGAACTAGTTTCTTAAGGATTTCGTTTTCGATCTCGTCTGTTGGAACTTCTATTGTTTGCTCAATTTTTATTTGGAATCTTTTTACGCGGTGTCTGCTACCTATTTCAGTATAAACTTTTTCTATAGCATGTTCCTTTTTTTCTGCTAGCATTTCTTTTGAAAATGGTGTTACTAAGTTTGGCTTATTTATTTCGCCTGTTACTCTGAAGACCTTCATTTATTCTACTTCCTGCACAACATCCATAGCATTCCCAATTATAAACATCTCGGGTCCAGTTGTCAGAGAACCAGCAACAGCACCATGAGTATTTGCTAGTAAACCTGTGCCAACGTACGGAATACCGCAGTTGATAGTGCCGACTTCGACGGGCACTTTGAAAGCTTGTTCTAAAATTTTGCGTTCTACATCTTTTAGTAATGGGTGAGCAAGTACACCTTTATTTGTAACAGTTGCTAAAGATCCCACATATGGTAATCCTGCAATTTCAGTTTGTAATACTTCTACGCCTAGTGTTTCAGATATTTTTTTGATGTCATCTTCTTTTATTCGTGGATCAGCTATGGCACCCTTATCGTTTGCTAAGACTATGTTGCCATATGCTGTTTTTTTGGTTTCCATAATAGTTATTGTTCCATCGAATGCTTTTCGGATTTCTGTTAATTCTTCGTCTTTGACAGAGTTTGGGAGCAACATACCATTAGAGTTTGCGCATGCAAATGCACCGATTAATACTGAGCCGCTAATAGTTGTGTAAACAAGTTTTGTTTTTAGCCAGTCAGCGTATTCTTGGGCTTTTTGTTTTGGTGTCATACGTGGAATTATTATTATGCTTTCTGTTGCAAGAGAGTACACACCTATACTGGGGCTCCCCATTATGCTTGATAAGTAAACAGTCAAGGTTTTTCAATCCTAATAGTAGCGTGAAATTGCAAAGTATATGCAATATTTCTATTGAGAAACAATTTGCAAATTTTTCTAGCCTACATGTAAACTGTAAATTCCCAGATTTCACATTTAAACCTTCGCAAAGTTTTCAGTAGAATTTAGGCAACTTGCAGTATGTCCATTTGATGAAAAGGGTTAACTGTTTAAAAATATTGTTCTCCTATTATTATTTTGTATTGAAAAGAGGTTGTTGTTTACTCAGCTTCTGCTAAGTAGACTGTAACATCATCTTTTTTGTCTTTGGTTACGCGGACGCGGATTTTGCGTGGTGGTTTTTCTATGCCTCTTCCCCAGATTTTTTCGTTGACTTGTTGTGTTATAATTAAATGTGGTAGTTCATCGTCTTCTTCTGTGACTGTTACGGGCATTTTCATATGTTTGCTTACGAAGAGTTTAACCAGTTGCATTGCGCGTGGTGCGCGTTTCTTTGGTGGACGTACTAGGGCTCTTTGGAGGGGTATTGTGTATATTCTTTCTTCGAGTATTGCGTCTTCTTTCTTTTTTGATTTTACTTTCTCAGTTTGTGTTGCGACTTCTTTGGGTTCTGTTACAATTTCAGCTGGTAGTGTTTCCTCTTGTATTGTTGTTGTTTCTGTTTCTGTTATTATGAGTTCTTCTTGTGGTGTTTCTATTAGTCCTGTTTCTTGTATTGTTTGTTGTTCACCGTTAGCGTTAATCATTATTTGTTATTCTCCTATGGTTTTATTTTTGATGTTCGCCAGTTTCGTCTATTTTTCGGGTTTGTTCTGACTTTTCCGTCAGTTCTAGCGACTACCCATGTTGGGACAGATGAAGATTGCTTTGTTGCTTTAGCTAATCGTCGTTTTTTTGCTGGTGGTTTAACTCTTGCCATTTTCTCATATCCTTGTAATTTTTATTTCTCGTTTACGTGATTGAAGCTGCAATAATATTTGTTTTAGCTGTGCATCAGATAAGGGTATAGGTAATTTTCCCATTTGCGCCATCTGAATTAGTTGCAGTTCAATTTGTTCTGTAAAGTCGACTTTGACCATTTTAAGGTTATTAAGCCGTTGTCTTGCTTCAGGGGACAGGATTTGCTTTAGTAATGCTTGTTTCTGAGCTTCAATTTTCTCTTCAGCTTGAGTTTGTCTTTGCTCATCACTTACGCGATTTTGCATAGACAAAAGTTTTCTTTTTCTGATACTTTCAAGCTCATCATCGGACATCTGCTTATTCGCCTTGATACTTCTTGAGCTCTGGAACAGTTTTTATCAGTTCTCTTGTCAAGTCACCAGCAACATCTTGCATTATTTTGCGTCCTTTTGGAGACATTTTCCTTCCTTCGGGGCGGCTGGTAACTATTAATTCTGCGGCTTCGAGTTGATGGAGGATTTTGCGAATATTGCTTCCGCCGGCTTTTTTAACTCTGTCGGGTTTGCTGCCACGGTTTTTTCTTCCACCATAATCTGACCGTAAGTCTTCTATGCCTATTGGTCCGTGTATGTAAACTTTGCGTAGTACTGAGGCGCTTCGTGTATACCACCAGTTTGCATTTTGTGGTTGTTTTTCAACGTGCATGCCTGTTTTTGCTACGCTTGTCCATGACACTGGTTGTACTTCATCGATATTTTCCTTTAGGTATTTCGCTAATCGTTCGATGAATTTGGATGCAGGTACGTCATGAGGAGTTGTCAAGATACTCTTGTCCCTTTTTAGTTTTCCTTGCAGTAAAACAATGAAGCCTAATATAAATATTCTCTGAACAATAAGTAAACTATTGGGCAGTTTTTCAAACTTGGCAATCTGACTAGTCTGTTAACAAACAAATACAGCAGTAGAAAAGCTCTGAGGCATAACAAATAGCAAAGTATTATAAAGAAAAGTATATCTCATAATTATCAACGTTTTTAGCATACCAATTTTTGCCCAGCAAAATTTTGTTAAGAATTAGTTGTCAGTCATAAGAAATTTTGTGCCAACGTTAGCTAAGACGGGTATGCTTTCTGGGTGAATAAACTGTGCAATGTTTTTATCAAATAATATGTTAGCGTTTGCTGAAAATTCTTCATCACCGTCCCAGAAAATAAATTGTAGAGGAATAAGAGGAAAGGCGTTAACAGTAAAGCTTACATCGCCATACGAGGTTATCTGTCCGCCCATCTCAATAACGCGTTCTTTGAGAAGATCTGTTTTTCTGTTAAAATATGCAGCAAAGGGTATGATTGTCGATTTTTGGTATGCAGGGTCAAAGTCAGCGCATTCATGGATGTTATGAAATGGAACCATGTTGCCTGAATTTTGAGCGTCTGATTTGTGAAAATACAAATGGTGTAATATCAAAAGTTTTTCGGAATAGTAATCACAGTTTTTGTATAATGGGCTAGTTACGTCTGCGGTGTGTCTGTTTATTGTAAAGGGGCGGTTGAAGAGTGGGATGTGTATCTGGTTTTTGTCATATTGGAGGTGTAATTTTTTTGCTGTTGTAATGTGGTCTAATTTGAGAAATAGTTTTTGGTAATGTATGTATAGTCTTTCAGAGTTTGAAATTACCATAAGGTTATCTCTGAAATGTTAATTAAGTAAAAGGGTTATATTTGTTCGGTATTTTGTTGTGTTATTTGGCGGCGTTTTCGGAATAGTATGAAGACGTGTCCGCGGACTTCAACGAGGGATGCCTCTGTTTGTATGGCTGTTTGTGTGGCTATTGTTTGTGCTGTGTTATCGTCTGTTAGTGCGGCGGGTAGTATTTTGATTTTTACCATTTTGTTTTTTTGTAGTTGTTTTTCGACTTCTGTGGTTAGCTGTGTTGTTAGTCCTTCTTTGCCTATCCATATTGTTGGGTTTTCGTCTTTTAGTACGTGTTTAACGTGTCGTTTCATGCGGGATGTTAGGGTTTTGCTCGTTTTTTGTGCGCTCCTTTTTCTTGTTTTTTATTAGTATACGTAAATGGTATCCGCAGTTTAAACATGTTACTACGATATGTGGTTCTCTTTTTTGTTGGATGCGTACTCTATTGTTGTATCCTGTGATAAGTAATGTTTTGCAGTGTTTGCATACTCGCTGTTTGTATTTTTGTGGGATTGGGATGCGTGCGGCCATGGCTATTTTTTGGGCTATTTTTATGTATTCTGTTGCTAATGTAGGGTCAGTTTTGCCTATAAGGTCTGCTTGTTTGAATATTATATCTATACGTTGTTGAGCGATTTGTTTTGTGCCAAATGTTTTTTGTGTATTTTTCACGTGTAATACCTAATTGTTTATTTGTTATGCTTTGTTGCGTTTAAACATGATGCTTACCTGTAAAGTTTAACAGGCTTTTTATTGTATCATTTCTATAATCGCGTAGTAGTGCCACTTTAGATGCTGCAATTATAGAGTGGAAAAATATTTGAAAGTATCCTTGTGAAATGTATAATGAGACATTTTTAGACTTGTTAAGGTGTTTAAAGACCTTACTAGTTGAAACAATTACATGTTAAATTAGCTGGTACTTTGCATTTTCATGTTAAGCTGTGTCAAAGTTTATTTTTTTTCATAAGACATATTGAAATCTATGTTCAGATTTTTATCCGGTATACCTAGCAGGTATGTATTTAGTTTGCGTGTTTTTATTAAAGCATCTATACAGGAATTTGTATATGTAGCTGTGTTTGTTGCGCAAAAAATGGCATGAAAGGTTAAATGTTAACGAAATTTTCGCCGAGAGCTAAATACATACCCTAGCAGACTCAAAAACATCTTTTCACACTTTAAACAATATTTTACAAAACCACAATTCAACAATTTCTGCAGAACAGAACTAGCCCC
>WRGM01000154.1 GCA_009787175.1 Candidatus Bathycorpusculum fermentans
TCCGAAATTCCTAAATCATCAAGGGTACTTGCAGAAAAACTAAAAATAAAAATATCGATTACGTAAAATAGCGGGAGTTACGGTTTAAAAAAGCGATTTGAGCTGTTTTCTTGGTTTACACTTTTGGGTATATTTAGCTAAATATTTGGCTCTGTATTCAAACGGGTCAATTCCGGCGACTGTACCAATATTTTTCAAAATACCTAGTGATTCATTTTGTAGAGTAAGAACGGACTTGGTTTTAGTGTAAGAAAAAGGATATTGGGTGTTTGTTTTATGAGATTAATGTTGCTGAGATGAGTGTTACTGTTTGTGTTGGCTGGCTTAGTTCTCCTTGAGAGTAAGTAACTGGAACATTTGCTATTTTGTCAACTGTATCTTTGCCTTCAATTACTTTACCAAATGCAGTATATGTATCATCGAATTTAGTGCCATCGTCATAAATAATTCCGCTGTTGTCTACGGTGTTTATGAAGAAACCGCTTGCTGCTGAGTTAGGAGCCTTAGTTTTTGCCATGGCAATTGTGTATTGATAATTATGGTTGTTTGAGCCAATTTCGTCTTTTATAGTCGGCAAGTTTTCGTTTATTGCGCCGCCTTGTATCATGAAACTTTTCATTATTCGGTGGAATACTGTGCCGTCATATTTTCCTGCTGCTACTAGATTTAGAAAGTTTTGCGTAGTTATGGGTTTATCGTCAAACAATTGAATAGTTATGTTGCCCATGCTTGTTTGTAGTAAAACTTTGGTGTTGCTAGTTGCAGGAGTTTGATTAGGAACCGCTGTGGATGTAGTTGTAAGTGTTGGACTTGTTTGTGGACCAGAAGGGCTAGTTGAGTTGAATGCGCCTGCAAAGTAGGCGACTATAAGAATTGAAGCTATAGCTAAAGCGGCGATAATAATGTATAACGATTTTTTTGAGCTGCCCTTACCTGTATTAGGTTTATGATGGGTCTGTTTTTTACGATTATATTTAGGAGCCATAACTCAAGGACTGCAGGAGGTTATATAAAATTTTTTCCAAAACTATAATTTGGGCTACTTGATTATTTGGTTGAAGATTTTAGATACTTCTTGTAGGTTTTTGGCGGTAAAATCAGCGGCTATATTGTGGTTTGTTAAATTTTTTATTGAGTAAAATTGTGATCTGACAAAGATTGTTGTAAAGCCGGCGGTTTTTGCTCCTTTAATATCTTCAACGGGACTATCGCCTACATAAATTACTTCGTCAGGTGTTACATGTAGTCGTTGTAAAATGTCGTTAAATATATGGGGGGAGGGTTTGCGCCAGCCGTTCTCATCAGAGGTTAGTATAGTGTTGAAATATTTGCTTATGTCTAGTTGGTTTAGGCTGAAGTGTACAACGGGGGCGTAGGTAAAGTTTGAGAGTAAACCAATTTTTTTATTTGATATTTGTTTGAAGAGTTTTACTGCTCCAACGCGTAGTTTGAGGGCGTCTATGAAGTCTTTGAAAAAAACGTTTAATGCCGTCTTAATACAGTCATCATCGGATTTTATGTTGTTATATCCTAGCTCGTTTAGAGCTTCAGTTACCCATATAGCGTTTGTCACTTCGCGCAGTTCACCATAGCGTACTATGCGGTATTTTTCATGTGCCCTACTGTATGCCTCTAAAAATTTAGAGACAGGCATTTGGAAGCCTTCATTTACAAGTGCTAAGTAGAGATTCAGTTTTGAAGTGTCTAAATTATAGTCTGCGCAGTTAACAAGTGTACCTATGTAATCAAAAATTACAGCCTTAATTTGCTCCAAGTATCTCATCTCGTCAAAAATTTTTTACTACATGTTTTAGGGTTTGACCAATGCTTGTATTAAGTAGTTTATTTTCATCGCCAATGGCGGATTCAACATTTGGGTCGAAAACGATTTTTCCAAGAAAGGGTAAGCCAAGTTTTTTTGTTTTATCTTCTATGCTGCAACAGATGTTTGGGGTTTGTTGCATGTTTTCCATTATGCCTATAATTGGTGTTTTTAATTCGCATAGCATGACTACTTGTTTTTTTACTGTTTCGAAGGCTAAAAGAGAACCGGTGGTAACTATTAGAAATTCAGCTCTATTGATGAATCGTAATAGGTCAAGTAGGATATCACCAATTCCAGGGGGCATATCGATAATTAAAAAGTCCAAGTTGCCCCATTGGGTAATTGCTAAGAGTTCAATTAACACATTAGAAACATCTATACCGCGTAGAGGCGCAGGGTTTTCACCTATGAAGTAGACAAGAGACATATAGCTAATCCCGCAGGCTAAAGAGGGAACTAGACCTTTATCTTCCTTGGGAGCCACAAGGGGCACATTTAAAATAATATGTGTAGAGGGGCTTGTAAAGTCTAAATCGAACAGGCCAACCCGGTAGCCTTCATTTTTAAGAACCAAAGCTAACGTGGAGGCAACTAGACTTTTTCCAACACCGCCCTTACCGCTGGAAACAGCAATAACACGTTTTACATTTACAAGCCGCTTAGCTATAACGTTAACCCGCGGGTCAATCATCATCTAACTATTTAACTCCCTGTATGCTATCAAACCAAATACCTCGCCCACTTGATATCTCAAAATCTGGACTACCACATTTGGGGCATTTAATAAAAGTATGAGCCGCCTCAGGCACAAAATGTATAGCCTCAACAGTTACAGGATCGAGTTTTTCTTTTTTAAATCGCCAATGATTCCCACAAGCACGACAAGAAAGCTCAGTTTTAGCCCTAAGGAAACGAAATTTAGCATTCTTAAACAAATCAGACTTCATCTCATTTAACGCAAACTTTAGAATACCTAACTCAGCATCTTGAAGCTCACCTAAGCGAACCGTCACACAAGTAACCTCCCGTAACTGTTCCACCTCAGCAATCTGCGCCGCCGTTGTTAAAATAGCCTCAGCTAAAGCCCACTCATGCATAAGTCAGCATTAAGCTTTAGAACAATTTAAAATTATTGCACCCAACAAACATATCCTGTGTAAATACTCAAACTACCTACGCTGACTCCACAACCTAAGAAATATCAAGCTTCAAGATGCTGACACACTAATTTAGTTTAGATACCAGAAGTAGAAATAGTGAAATAATTTTTGATGATTAAAGGCATGGTTAGAGAAAAAGTTATATGTAAACAGGTAGCTAAACACTATTTATGTCAACCAAAGCACATTGTGCCCATATCTTGGTAAAAACCTTAACAGAAGCTCAAGCGTTGAAAGCACGCATAGACAGAGGAGAAAACTTTTCTGAAATAGCCAAACAAGCATCTCTGTGCCCTTCAGGTAAAAAAGGCGGAGATCTTGGCACTTTTGGAAGAGGACAAATGGTAAAACCCTTTGAAGTAGCAGCATTTCAACTTGAAAAAGGTCAAATTTCTGATCCAGTCAAAACAGAATTTGGATACCACATAATCAAACGCATAGGGTAAAAACAGTCCATCAAACAATAACAACAACATTTTTTACAATTTAACCACTTTAGGTTAATTAACTACATTTAATTGAAGGCGAGATAATTGAAAACAAGCATGCTACAGCAAGAGCAGAATAAAAAAACAGTAGTATGCACTGCCTTACTTGTAGCATTTATACTATTTACAATCTTTAAAACAAGCTTTCAATCAATAGATAATACAGTTAATCTTTGGGCAGCAACTATTCACACAGATACAGCAACGCTGTTAGCTAAAGGCATACATTACGCCTTTGACACTATCACAATAGTAGCAGCTACAATAGTAATAGCAGGCTTCCTTCTTATAAAAGGTCGTAAAATCCAAAGCTTACTACTCATAGCAGCTACAGGCGGAAACGCTTTACTTGTAGCAGCTACAAAAACGATTACACAAGTAGCCAGACCCGAAAACCAAGTACTACATAACGAAAGCTTTGCATACCCAAGCGGACACTGCGCTGGTGCAATCATTTTAATTGGCCTATTAACTTATTACGCCTGGCTAAAATGGGGCAACAGACAACAAACAAAAATGGTACTTACAACCATTTTTAGTTTAATAGTTACATTTGTAAGTATTGACCGAATTTATCTTAATGTCCACTGGTTAAGTGATGTAATAGGCGGATGTTTACTTGGCATGTTTTGGTTATCATTCTGCATCATATTTTATGCCCACTTAAAACATGACAACAGTTCTGAACCTCAAAGTGTACAACAATTTGAATAAACAGCTAAAAAATAGGTTTAGAAGCTCAAGATTGCCTCACAACGTGACAAACAAAAGCTTTCTGCAAAAAATATACTGGATAATATTTCGTGTATAAATTAGAAAGCCTGTGTGAGGCGGTTACAGGCTTCTTGTATGCGTTCTTTAGGTTGTGTGAATGTTATGCGTATGTATCCTTTTCCGTGTTTGCCAAAGCCTATGCCGGGGGTTACAGCAATGCCTATGTCAAGTAGTTTAGATGCGAATTTCATTGAGTCTTCTTTGCAGTTGACCCATACGTAGAATGTTGCTTTGGGAGTTTTACAGGGGTAGCCGATTTTTGTTAGTGTATTTATGAGCAGGTCGCGGCGTTCTTGGAGGGTTTGGTTGTTTTTGCGTAAAAATTCTGGCAGGTCACGGTTTTTGTAGATACTTAGGGCTGTGGCGGCGGCTTTTTGGGTGTAAACTGGTGGTCCGGAGTCTATTTGGGATTTGATTTTTGTTAGTCCTGCGATGAGTTGTTTGTTGCCGGCAGCGAAAGCTATGCGGTCGCCTGTCATGTTGAAGGTTTTTGATAGGGAGTTGAATTCTATTGCTACTTCGTCGGCTCCAGGGATTTCGAGTATGCTAGGGGCGCGGTAGTTGTCGTATGTGATTTCGGAGTAGGCGTTGTCATAGCAGAGGATTATTTTGTTGTCTTTGGCAAAGTCTACTGCTTGTTTTAAAAAGTTTTTGTCAATGGTTGCGGCGGTGGGGTTGTTTGGGTAGTTTAGATACATTATGCGTATATTGCCTGGGTTAATTGTGTCTAGGTCGGGTTGGAAATTGTTGTCTTCGAGAAGTGGCATGGGTATGGCGGTGCCGTCGCAGAGTATGGCGCTTCCGTTAGCGTATACGGGGTATGCGGGGTCAGGTACAAGTATTTTATCGCCGGGGTTGACAAATGCGCGGGCAATGTTTGCGAGCCCCTCTTTAGAGCCTAAGAGCGCGATTACTTGATCATGTTCTATATCTACGTTGAAGCGGTTTTTGTACCAGGTAGATACTGCTTCTCGGAAAATGGGTTCGCCTTGGCTAAAGGAGTAATTGTGATTTTTCAAGTTAGATATTTCTTTTGTAAGTGCGTCTATTACAAAATCGGGTGGGGGTAAATCAGGATCACCTATGCTTAGCGAGATTAGATCAATGCCTTGATCTTTCTTTTCTTTTTGAATTTTTTCCATTTCAGCAAACAAGTATGGAGGTAATCGTTTAATTCTTTCAGCATATTCAAAATTCATTCTAATTTTCTCCAAATAATATTCCTTGACAAACTTTTTCGGCGTTTCCAGTCAAAAATATGCCAGTATCAACCTCAACATGCAAATCGCCGCCTAATAGGTGAGCAGTAACTTTACTGTTAACTTTACCTAGTTTATTTGCGGCGGCAACAGCAGCACATGTTCCAGTACCGCAGGCAAGGGTTTCCCCGCAGCCGCGTTCCCAAACGCGTACTTTAAGCTCATCTTTTCCTATGACTTGTGTAAAAATAACATTAGTGCGCTTGGGAAATGCTTCATGATTTTCTATAAATGGTCCAATGCTATCGATATGAGTTTTGTCAACGTTTTCGACGAATAATACGCAGTGAGGATTGCCCATAGAGAGGCAGGTTACGCTAAAAGTTTTCTCTCCAACTGTTAAGTCACAGTTTATGCATGTATCCTCACCGTTGCCTGTCATAGGTAGAGAGGCGCGTTTCCAATTAGGTGCACCCATATCAACTTTAACTGAGTCAACCTGATTGGCATCATTAAGATTTAGCCATATGTTCTTTATGCCTGATAGAGTTTCAACAGTAAATATAGTTTTTTTAACAACGCTAGTTTCATAGCAATACTTGCTAAAGCATCTTATGCCGTTGCCGCACATTTCAGCTTCGCTGCCGTCAAGGTTGAATATGCGCATTTTCACGTCAGCTATTTGTGAGTTGCAAACAAGTAATAGTCCATCGGCACCAATGGAGAATCGTCGTGTGCAGAGTTTTTTTGCTAAATCTGAGGCTTTTTGGTTGTTTAACTTTTCGTCTCTATTGTCAATTACTATGTAATCGTTTCCTAATCCATGCATTTTCCAAAACTGCATCTATTCACCCTGCTGTGTTACCTGTTGTCTTGTTAGTAAATCTTGGAATTGTTCTCGCTCTCTGACTAATACAGGTTTTCCTTGGCGTATCATAATTTCTGCTGCGCGTGGGCGCGAATTGTACTGAGAGCTCATGCTAAAGCCATAAGCACCTGCGTTAAGGATTGCTAAAATATCGCCTTCAACTATCTGCGGCAATTCACGGTCTTTAGCTAAAATATCACCTGACTCACAGAGTGGTCCGACAATATCAAAGGTTACCTCGTTTTGTGAATTTAGTTTATTTGCTATCAAGATGTGATGATATGAGCCATACATGGCGGGACGTATCAACGTGTTAAAGCCAGAGTCTACACCTATAAAGTTACGATGAGGAGTAATCTTTACTGTGTTGACAGCAGTTAATAGGATACTGGCATCGCAGACAAGATATCTACCGGGTTCTATGCATAAAAATGGTTTACCTAACTTGTATTCCTTCACTTTAGCCTTAAATAATGAGACAATTCTAGAAACAAAATTAGGCAAATCAAAAACGTCATCATCTGGATGATAAGGAACACCTAAACCACCACCTAAATCAATAAAATCAAAAGTTATATCTAACTCGTCATGAACACGCTTTGCAATAGCTAAGAGCTTCTTTACAGCTTGAACATATGAGTCAATATTTAAAATACCAGAACCAATATGCATATGAATGCCAAACCGTTCAACACGCGCCTTCTTTGCAACCGCATACGCCTTTAGAACATCTTCTTCACATAGCCCAAATTTTACTTGTGGACCAGCAGTAATACAGTGATCATGATGACCATCACCAATTTCAGGGTTAACACGTATAGAAATCGTTGGAGGCACAGCAATTTTGAGCAGACGCTCAAGTTCACTTTGACTATCAATATTTACTGTAATACCTGCATCAACAAGAAATTTAAGCTCATCATTTCTGACACTAGTTCCCGTGAAAAGAATATGATCAGGAACAAAACCACTACTTAACGCCAAAAAAACCTCACCAGGACTAACAGCGTCAAGGTATGCACCCTCTGCTTGAAGAACCTTTAACACAGTTATGTTAGAATTAGCCTTACAGGCATAATAAATACGTAAATCCTTATACTTACTCACTATAACATCATATAAGCGATTATAATTTTCACGAATCCTCTTCTCACTTAACACATAAAGAGGAGTATCATACCTTTGAGCTAACTCCTCAACAGAAAAACCATCAAAGTACAAACTACCTTTACGGTTCTCCAAAGGTTCACAAAGTTTACGTTTAACCATCACTCACACCAAACAATATCTATTCATAAAGGAGATATTATTAGGCTAAGCCCTTAGAAACATAGAGCTCAGCACTTAAAATACCACCACCTGCAGCACCCCTAACCGTGTTATGACCCAAACACATGTACTTAAAAGACATAATAGGATCCTTACGTATCCTACCAACAACAACACTCATACCACAACCCGCATCACGATCAAATCTGGGTTGAGGACGATTCTTTTCATGCCGCACAACAATCGGATTAACAGGAGCACTGGGCAACTTAAGTCTTTGAGGCTCACCCTCAAACTTTACAAAAGCCTCCTCAATTTCATCCAAAGTTGGATCCTGCTCAAGCTTTATAAAAACAGACTCCAAGTGACCATCTTTAACATTAACACGATTACAACTTGCACTAAGCTGAAAATCTGCATTCTGCACACTACCACAAGAGTATTTACCTAAAATTTTTAGAGCTTCAGCTTCCATTTTTTCTTCTTCCCCCGAAATAAATGGAACAACATTATCAATAATATCTAGAGAAGAAACACCCGGATACCCAGCACCACTTAACGCCTGCATAGTAGAGACCATAACTTGCTTTAAACCAAACTGCATAAGAGGCTTTAGCGTAATTGCAAGCTGAATTGTGCTACAGTTAGGATCTGTTGCAATAAAACCTTTCCAACCACGTAATTTCTGTTGAATTTTAACCATTTCTGCATGATCAGGGTTAACTTCAGGAATTAGTAAAGGAACATCCTTATCCATACGATGAGCACTGGTTTTACTAAAAACAGGATAGAGCGCCCCAAATTGTGTCTCCACTGAACCGGCTAGATCACCTGGAAGAGAAGAAAACACTAAATCCACCTCTCCTACCTGCTCTACAGAGGATACATCAGCATTTACAATAGGCATTTCAGCAATTTCTTTAGGCAACTCAGTTTCCATAAGCCAAGGACACGCATCTTTATATTTTTTACCTGCTGACCGCTCAGATGCAGCAAGCACAGTTATTTGGAACCAAGGATGACCCTGTAATAATTGTATAAACCGTTGACCAACGGCTCCAGTTGCGCCTAAAATGGCTACTTTACGCTTCATAGACATGTTAATTCTTCCTTTACACTTTGTATATTATCTTGATAAAAAAGTTAGCGGGCAAAAAACTCGCTAAGTTAAACCCAAAACATCAGCCATATTGTATATTTTAGGCGTATCTTGCTTGTTTAACCATTCAGCCGCATAAATTACACCCTGTGCAAGGGCGCAACGAGAAAATGCAGTGTGTTCAATTCGTAACATTTCATGTGGACCCGCAATTGTCAGATTATGAATACCAGAAACGCCTCCAGCACGTAGCGAAGTTATTTCCATTTCATCGGGCTGTCTTGAACTCATTCCTTCTCGTCCAGTAACGGTTTTTGTGTAATTTCGCATATTTGAAACGATTTCTCCAAGCTGCATAGCGGTTCCACTGGGAGCATCTTTCTTTCCTGTGTGGTGAATTTCATTTATGCTAAAGTCATAGTTTTGGGGAAAAGCCTTGAGAGTATCTATGAGTTTGAAGAAAATATTTACGCCTACACTGTAATTGGGAGAGAATACTACTGGGACTTTACCATTCATTGCATCAATGATTACACGGTTTTGCTCGGAAGTAAAACCTGTGGTGCCAAGCACTATACGTTTCCTTTGACCTACAACTATGGGAATGTTTACTAAATCAGCTGGGGGAGAGGTGAAACTTATGAAAACATCAGCATCTGAGAGTGCACGGATAAGTTGCTCACTAGGCAAGATTTCTGTGTCTTGATTAGATATTCCCAAGTTTCGAAGAGTTTTACCTACAGCTAGGCAGCTTGAAAATTCTATAGCACCAACAGTTTGTATACCCTTAGAGTAGGCTTCCTGAATGATTGCAGTTCCCATTCTTCCTGCTGCGCCTGCGACACATAGTTTAAGCATATGTTAATCCCACAAGGCACTCCTTGTTGTATAAGCGGTCCTTAAGGTTTACGCCGAAATAGTCAGCAATTGGCTCAAGCACTTGCGGGTTTGTTTCGTAAACTTTGTGTGCGTTTGCTAAAACAATTTCAAGACCAGCAGGAGTCATTTTACCTAAGGGTTGTCTGCAAGGGCCTGACGGCATGCCTAGAATATTCATCAGCGTTTTAAATGCAAGAGGATTTCTAGCCTTGCATGTGACAGACCCGTATGGGGTTACTTCCTGTGTTTTTACAGTAACTATGTCAAAGAGCGGCTGTAGAGCTTGATGAATTGTTTTTGCAGCTTCTTTATTTCCGTCAAGTACGTAGTGAATCATATCTGTCACTGCACCTGGCGCAATATTAGATACCACAGAGATTGCACCCACTGCCTCAACGCGTGGATCCACCATCATGTTGTATGTTTTATCATCATCGCCGCTTAGAATTTCAAAGTTTTTTCCGCATAGCTGTCTGGTCAGTATCATATTTTCTATGTCGCCTGTTGCTTCTTTTACGCAATGTACATTTGGGTATTGTTGGTGGAGTATTGCGAGGTCTTGTGGGAAGAGTTGCGTTCCAGTACGCCCGGGGATTATGTATGGGATTATATGCATTTTTGGAAATTGCTTTGCTATAGGTTCTATGTATTCTCGACGGATTTCGAGAGAACTTGGGCCGTTATAGTATGGGTCAACAAGTAAAACTGCATTTATACCTGCTTCTTCAGCATGTTGAGTTCCGTTGATTGCTTCCTGTGTAGAGTTACTTCCAGTGCCTGCGATGGTAAAACATTTGTTGTTGGCGTATTCGCCGGTTTTTTCAATTACTTTGCTATGTTCTTCCCAGTTTAGGGTTGGTGATTCTCCCGTTGTGCCTACAGCGAGTAAACCATCTATACCTTCTTGGATTTGGAAGTCTACTAGGCGGTGTAAGCCTTCGTAGTCTACCTGTTGATCTGCAGTCATAGGGGTAATTAGGGCCGTTGTGCAGCCGCGGAATGTGAACATTTGATTTTCCTCTTTTTGCATAAGTGTTAGATTTGGTATTTAAATTTTACGAGTGTCGCATAAATTTTTCATAAAACGTAATTCAAACAAAAATATTAGACTTCAACATAAATATAAATACGCAAACAGTAAAATAGTCATGTTTTTTGTTTGGGAAAATAAATCTTACACTAAACACGATTAACTACAAAGTCAAATGACTAAAAAAATAAGAAAAGAGTTGGCTGATGGCGCACTACGAAAAGGGTTAGCCTTTACCTTTTTCTTCTTTACCGTAGTATTCGGTCCATTTTAGTTTACGGGCATCTCTGCCGAATTCCAAGCTGCTTTTTTTACATTTGCTTGAATCAAACCACAAAATGGAACCGTCATTTTTAACGTACATCATGCCTGTACCTGATGGGAAATCAACACCACAGAATGAACATTTTCTTGCTTTTGGCATGACCAATCATCTCCATTTGTGCCTATCGAGTAATTTTCTTTGCTTCACGTTCTGTCTCACGGAGCATTAAGATATCCTGTGCTCTCACAGGTCCTTTAACGTTTCGTGTGATTATTCTTCCTTTATCCTTGCCGTCCATGATGCGCACTCTGACCTGAGTGATTTCACCGGTTACGCCTGTGCGCCCGATGACCTGTATAACTTCTGCGGGAATTAACTCTTCCTGCGCTGCAGCGCGAACTTCTTTAGTACTCATTACTGAGTTCCTCGTTTAACCTGTTCAAGTCGTGTGACTATTTCTTTTATCAAACTTGAAGTTTCTCTAATTATGCACGCTGCTGCACATGGAACGTCAATGCCTATTGCTTTCCCCAAGGCTTCTTTTGTTGGAACAAACACGTAGGGAATTTTTCGTTCATCACAGAGCAAAGGTAAATGTGCAATAACTTCTGGAGGATCAACATCCTCAGCTATTACGACAAGTTTGGCTATTGAACGCTCAACAGCTTTCGTGGCTTCGTTAGTTCCTTTTCTAACTGCGCCAGATTTCGAAGCGGCTGATAGGGCTTCATAGGTTGCATCTACGACTTCTTGTGGTATATCAATTTTTACATAGAATGGTTTTGTCATTTTTTCTTGACCTCACCCTTTTAAGGTAGAATCATATCAATGCTTCTTATTAAATAAGCTTTCTGCTAAAGTTTACCTATACTTGACCGTTACATGATTGAGAAAACAAAAGCTTTAAATGTAAAGCTACGTTGAGCTTCATGTTTTTCTGAGGGATATAAAATTGCAGAAAATTGGTAAGGCGTTAAGTATTACACCATCAAATAGTCTTATTGTAAAAACAGATAACCCTCCGAAGATTGGCTGTGAAGTTGCAGATGAAAATTTTACTATAGTAGGTAAAGTTTTTGATATGATAGGTCCTGTATCATCACCATATGCAGTAATTAAGGTAAATGTGAAAAATCCTACAGCATTATTGAGTAAACCATTATATTTACTTCACACGAAAGCGCGGAGTAAAAGATAGCATGGTTGAAGGCAGTAAAGGTGACAACGAGGAACTGCCTGAAATTGATCCAATTCTGAAAGAGAAAATTACGGAAATAAAAAAATGTCCTAAATGCTTTAGCACCAAGTTGATAATCAGTTCTGAGCCTGCTGAAGCTGTTTGCATGGAATGTGAATTTGTTGTTAATCAGGAAACTATAGATAGAATAGTAGAAAAGAAGGCTTTTGATGAAAAGCAGAAATCAAACAAGGTAAAAGTTGAAGCTCCTTTAACGTTTACTATCCATAAAAAAGGAGCAGCAACAGTTATTGACTGGCATAATAGAGGAGATAGACAGAGTAAAAGTTTTTCAACTGGTCAGAAGGCTCAGGTTTACTATCTACGTAATTGGAAAAGACGAGTGAGGATTACAGGTTCAACAGAGCGTAATTTAACTTATGCCCTATCTGAAATAACAAAAACGGCTAATAAACTACATTTACCCAAAAACATTTTGGAAACAGCATCAGGTATTTACCAAAAAGCGTTAGAAGAGCATTTAATTAATGGGCGCTCCATTCGAGAAATAGCAACAGCTTCGCTGTATATAGCATGCAGACAAAGCGGACTGTCCAAAACCCTTGACGATATAGCGCACGCTTCAGATGTAGATAAAAAAGAGTTAGGAAAGGCTTATCGTTTTCTGATAAAAAAGCTTGACTATGTAATATCGCCACTTCAACCAGATCAATGCATAGCTAAATTTTCTAACAAAGCGGCGGTGCAAGAAAAAGTTGAAGATATAGTGCAGAAAATTCTTACATCCGCAAAAGATAGTAAACTTACTGTAGGTCGCAGTCCAACAGGTATCGCGGCGGCTGCAGGTTATATAGCATTGGTTTTAGTCAATGAGCGGAAGACCCAGAAAGAAATTGCTGATATTGCGCAGACTACTGAGATAACCATTAGGAATCGTTATAGAGAACTTGTAAGTCGGTTAATGTTTGAAATAAGTCTATAGTGTTCCTTTTTGTCTTTTTTGTCAATATTTGTTTATTTTTTTTGCGTATTTTTGTAAGAGTGGGTTAAAGTAAATGTAAGTATACTATAAACATGATAAAATGACAAGTAGTTTTTTAAGCGTGGTTTTTTCATATCTAGGCATATGCCCTATAAATTTACTTTCGATTTGTCAAAGGTGCCGAGGTTTTTCTTTACCGAGCTTGCTACGGTGAGTTATCATACGGGTATGCATACGACTGTTTTAAAGACCTCTAGGGATATAATAAAAAAATTTAAAATTGAGGAAGTAACAGGGTTAAACATTAATGATGCCGTAGTTTTGCTTAACGATTTAATGAATATGCATGCAGAAAATATGATAGAGCGCAGTAAATTTTTAGAGAGTGAAAAGAGGGCGCTTTTGTTGCCGCATTGTTCAAGAAAATATTTGGATAGTCGTTGTAGAGCAATTTTTGATACAAGTATTCCCAGTTATGTCTGTTCACATTGTTCGGAGGATTGTCTTGTAAGTCAGGCGGATAAAGTAGCTAGAGAAAAGGGTTATGATGTATTTATTTTGTCAGGTGGTAGTTGTATTTCCAAAATTTTGAATAGCCCAAAATATGGAGGGGTTATTGGTGTGGCATGTGGTGAGGAAGTTAAAATGTTACGTCCGCTGTTAAATAATATGAATATAGCAGGACAGGCTATACCATTGTTGAAAAATGGGTGTACGAACACGGTTTTTAGTATAGAGACACTTGAAAAAACGCTTTGAGCAACAATTAACAGCAAAAGTTCAAGTTTATAGCAGGCATAATTTGTATCATAAAGGGTTAAGAGTATACCAGATTAAAGTTTAAGTAAGTAAAATGGAAAGAAGAAGATTATTATTTTACTATTTCTCGTTTCTTCCAACGTAGATTTTTACCTTTGCATTTTCGGCATTTTACTGCTGACTCTGCATTTCGTGCGCCACAGTCGCGGCAAATTTTCATGTATAATCTGTTCTTTTGAGCGATTGTTTTCTTAACTGGATCTAATATTGGCATTGATGATATCCTTCTGCTCCACCCTGATGGTTAACTATCAAATATATCTTTTGTCTAAATTTTTGTAATTTATTTGATTACATCAATTGTAACATAAGAACGGGTGTCTTCTATGCCATCAATACTGTAGAGTTTTTTGAGGACCTCATCGAGATTTTCACGTTCAACCATAATTAAAGCGTCAACATTACCAGCTATACGGAAAGCTCTGGAAATTGTCAACTGTTGAATTTGCTCATACACCTTAATACGTTTTACCGGAGAAACTTTGAGCAAAATAAAAGCAGGTGTTGAAGATATGCCTAAAACAGTAAGACCTTTATCAGTAACATCAATAAAGCCTCTACCAGTTCGGATGTAACCAAGAATTTTTAGTTTACGGAGATGAACATTTAGAGCCTGACGACTTACACCTAATTGACTTGATAACTCATCTTGTTTAACGCGGAGCGTGTAGGTACTAGTTGATTTTCCATTTTCATATAGCGTTTTAAGAAGCTGCATTGAGCGTTTAGTTAATGGCTCCAAAGTTTTCCCTCTTACGTTTGTTAATGTAAACCTTTACATTAATAATAACTATACCTCCTTAAGAACATAACCAGCAGTAAGCAAGTAATTTAGTAAAAATGTGAAAAGTAGACAAAAAAACATGAAATGAAAAGTAAGATACCTCAGAAATTTATGGTGTTAATCTTACTCTATCTCTTGGGTATAATGTTGTTTCGCGGATATTTTTTCGTCCTGAGAGGATCATTGTTAAGCGTTCAAGTCCGATAGCCCAACCGGCATGTGGTGGCATACCCCAGTCAAATGCTTGGAGATGGTACTTGAAGGATCCAGGATTTAATCCCTTTTCTTGCATTCTATTGACAAGTTGGTCTTTATGTTCAATTCTTGTCCCGCCAGAAACGAGTTCTATATAGCGCCACATGAGGTCGAAACCTTCGCAGACCTCAGGTGTGTCTTTTCGTGGTTTGATGTAAAAAGTTTTAGCTTTCGAAGGCCAGTCAGTTACAAAGTAAAAGAAGGGATATAGTTTACCTAATTCGCGGAATGCTTCCGTTGAAATATCTTCGCCCCAGGGAATTTCTACGCCATGCTCTTTTAGGCTTTCAAGGACTTCTGTGTATGTTAAGCGTTTAAATGGAAGCTCTGGAACTGCGAATTTATACTTAAGTGTGTGTAATTCGTTAGCACATTTTTCTTTGACTGTTACAAAAACGTGATGAATCACTTGTTCTAGGAGTGTCATCATATCATTTGCGTTAGCAAATGCCTGTTCGACATCTACGCTGGTAAATTCACTTAGATGTCGTCTAGTATGTGATTCTTCAGCTCTAAAGAATGAGCCTACTTCGAAGACTTTTTCCATACTCATAGTTAATTGTTCTTTGTAAAGCTGTGGACTCTGTGCAAGGTAAGCAGTTTGACCGAAATATTTTACGCTGAAAAGTTCTGCACCACCCTCGGTTGCAGAGGCTATAATTCTTGGGGTTTGAACTTCGAGATAGCCTTTCTCAAATAGAAAACGACGGATTGCCTGTAGTGCAGTATGTCGGATTTTGAAAACTGCAAGAGAAGTTTCAGTTGTTAGGTCAAGAGCTCTGGCGTCGAGGCGTGCTTCGATACTTGCAGGTGTTTTGCCGGTGATGTCTATGGGTAATTGTTCTATTGCGTTGTTTAAAAGTTTAATTTCTGTAGGGATTACTTCAATGCCGCGTGGGGTCATGTTTGTTTTTTTCACGGTGCCTTTTACGGCTATGCTGAATCGTTTCTGTAAAAGTTCAGTTTTTTGTAATACTTCAGGGTCTACGCGTTTTTTTAGTATTGTTATTTGTATAGTCCCTGTGCTATCTTGCATGATAATGAAACGGATGCCGCCGAGGTCGCGAACTTCTTGAACCCATCCGAATAGGATAATTTCTTGGGTGTCTAAATTTGGAGAGATATCGTGTATATTATGAGTTCTTGTCCAGTTATCAATGAAATCCATGTTCATGATAATTTCAACCGTTAATCTGCAAATTCAACACGTATAGACATTTTTCGTATATTTTGAGCGATGCCTTTGAGTGTGGATAAGTCAAAGGGTAGTTGTTGTCCGCGTTTACGTTTTAAAATGACCCGTGTTTCAGTTGTTCCGTCAGGTAACCAGATAGTGTTAATTGTGAAAATACTAAATGGTACGAAAAGATCCTCGAGAAATTTGCGGTCATCAACGCCGTGTTCGAGAATTCTTACGTTCTTACCTGTTTCATCGCCTAAGGCTTTGATAATTTTGCCGCCATATCCTAGTAAACGTGGTACATCTCCGTGTCCCACGAGAATTGCCAAAGTTTTTTCCACTTCAACTGCTTTGTAGAAACAGACGTTTTGAAGTGTGGGATATTTTTCTTCCATGTTGAGAAGGAATCTGGCGATTCTTAGGTCTAGGTCACTAATTTCTCCAGCTTTTACTTTAGTAGAACATTTCTGGCATAGCATGCCGCTTTTTAAGCAGAAACTGCACAGTTCGGTTTTCATGATTGAATCGCCTTTTTTATTGTATAGGAGTTAGCAACGAGTTATTTGAGTATTCAGCGTTGAAGGGTTATTTCAATTGTGCTTACGTTGCTGAGTTGTGCTTCATCATCTTGAGGTTGAACTTGATCTGTTCCAATTGCAATTGCTTTAATTTTTACAGTTGGAAGGAATTTTCGTCTTACAACTTCAGCTACGTCAATAGCTCTACTAATTGCTTTTCCTCGCGCTTTTATGTTAACTTCTTTAGCTCCGCCATGGAAAAAGGTTATGCAAGCAAGCACATAATTCATTATGGGTTTTTTGCCTATTAACACTGCATTTGCTTCTGACATGGCTTTACTCCTAAATTAACATTTTAATATGCGGTTTAAGTAGCTTTTTTTACGGGCATAAATACATTGTGGTATAAGATACTTTTTCTAGTTTAAAAATTAAGACATTACACCACACCAAAAAAATAAACACACATTACACTCCAAAAACAACAAAAAATTAAACCACAGCCCACCACGAGATTTCACATAATTACAGCAATTGAAACTCAAAAAGGCTCAGCAACCCACCCACCCCCACAATAACACGTGTTTACAGCAGCACAAATCTTAACTTTAGGATAAGTCTTTATCAAGTCTAATACATATACAGCACTAGGAAGAATAAGATGAACACACAACTTGACTGGTTTAAAATTTTAACTGACTGCAAAAATAACGTGGAAGACACAATAAAACCACATTTAAAAACTTTAAATGAACCACAACCTGACCTAGGAGAAGGCGCAGGGGGAGACGCTATGAAACCGATAGATTTAGCAGCAGAAAAAGCCATAGTCAATACATTACAAGATCATGGCATTTCGTTTTCGTTAATAAGCGAAGAATCAGGTTTTGAAAAATATGGCAACACGCCGGAAGAGTGCTACGTAACAATTGACCCAATTGATGGCACAACAAATCTGCTACGTGGATTACCATTTTACGCTTCATCAATTGCCATTTCAAGAAAACCATTCATCGCAGAAGTTTACGCGGCCTTAGTCACTGATTTATATCACGATATTACATACATGGCACAAAAGAACAAGGGTGCATATCGTGATGGTGAAAGAATTAAACCCTCACAGATTTCAAATCTTCAAGAAGCTGTAATTGGAATGGATCTTAACTCTTACAAAGTTGCAGAAATTGCGCCTAAACTAACGGATTTAATTCAACAAACTAGACATATCAGGCATTATGGCGCTAATGCTTTAGAATTATGTTATGTTGCTAACGGGTTAACTGATGCTTTTGTTGACATACGAGGCAAACTACGCACTACAGATGCAGCGGCAGGCTTTTTGATAGTCAAAGAAGCAGGCGGTTTAATAACAGATATAAATAATCAGTCAGTCAATGTTAAATTAGATCCTAGACAATCATTAAATTTTGTAGCATCAGGCAACGCTAAAATTCATAATACAATACTTGGATTAGTCAAAAGTTAACAAACCTTTTTTCATTTACTGTTCATCAGAAAAAGGCTTTTGAGTCGAAATTTAGTGTTTTTACAGTGTGAGCTATATGTTAAGAAGAGTTAAAGTTTGTGAGTAAATTGGTTGTAAATGTTGGGTGGTGTCCTAAGTTAAGTGAAATGGTAGGTCTCTTTTGAAGAACCAAAAGTTTATGATCAAACCGATGACTATTTTGTGCATGAT
>WRGM01000155.1 GCA_009787175.1 Candidatus Bathycorpusculum fermentans
AAAACACTATAAAAAGCCCCTAATACAAAAATAACCAAAAACCAAACCTAAAACTAACACCTATTACTTAAAATTGAGAAGTTAGGGCTCAAAATACAGCCAAAAAGACAAATGTTTAAACCCTAGAAAAAAACAATAGAAGTCTAGTAGTGTAAATCAGCGGAATCGTAAGTCAGGGTGTTTGCCCCTGTTGAACAGTTTCTTTTTAAGAGGGGTTATTCATCTAGGAATTCTTGGACTATCATGCCTTTTAAGAGTTCACATTTTTGAAGTTTATATCCGAATCCTTGCATTATGCCTTCTATGAATTTTGCGAGCAGACGAGTTGCATCATCTGAGAGGACTGTTGAAACACAGCGTACGCGTGCTGTTGCTCCGAAACGTTTTACCTCTATCTCATTTAAATCCCAGCGGCTGGCTTCCAAAAAGTCCTCTAAGGCTTTAACGGGGTCATAGAAGCGTTCTTTTAAGTATTTACCATGCCATTTTCCACTTTCAAACCAGACGTTTGCAACGTTTTCTCTATCAGTTTTACAAGAGGTGGCGGTTAAAAAGTTTAAAACGTCTAATGGGACAAAGGCTCCGCCTAAAATTTTTTGAGCATACATTACTTCAAAAAACTGTCCAAGTTGTTTAAGATCATATCCGGCAGAGGTTACCTTTACAGCTTGTGTTAAAGCTTCTTCTAAAAATTTTGTAATAGTTTCCCCACGTCGTCTTGCCGCTTTGGTAATTTCTTCAACAAGATCATAGCTTACGGAAACGAGTTTTTTGTCTTTACGCTGTGCCATCCTCTTTACCACTCCTCACTACATTTAAACGTATTATACCACGAGAAATCTCTTGCTTAACAGTCTTATATCCAAACTTTTCCATAGCACCAACTATAAAAGAAGCGAAAAGAAATGTGTAGCCTTCCGTAAACCTTGGACTTGTCACATTTATAGACACATTTTCACCAGTTAACTCGAATTTTAGCTCAGGTGCATTCCAAGTAAAAGCAGATAAATCATTTCTAAATTGATCAAACGGAGATGACGTTACACCACTAGTAGTATAACGTGTTGCGAACCAAACACCAGACTCAAACCAATTTCTAAGAGACGCACGTTTATCCTTAGCATAAGCAACATCAGCTAAGTCATACCATAAACGCTCCAAACCTAAAACGAATCCAGAAACCTTTGCTGTCTCAATAATCTTACGATCCTCAACAACGCGCTTCAAGCTGAATTTTAACTCATCAGAATCTATGACCAACTGAAAGAGCTCATTAATTAACTCAAACTGACTAGAACACTGTTCCTTCGCAATCTTCCCTACGCGATCTAGTAAATCCTCCCTTACCACGAAAGTTTTACGACGAATATTGGATTTCTTCAATACATATCAACCTGTAATCAAATATACGATAGCATAGAGTACATTTCAGATTGCCATTAGGAGATATACTGCAAAATGTCACATAATAAGTTTGCCATAGAACAACTGGTACTAAAAAATAGACACAAAAATCAGGCAGAGAAATATTACATTTCACCGTTTTATAAAAAAACATCAGTAAATTGAAAAATAAGATATACAGTATTAATGTTACATTAGTAGGTGAGAAATATGAAGAGCTTAGATATTAAGCCAGTAACACAAGTTTATTTGATAGAAAAATGGGTTTAAGCTATTATGTTTTGTAATTGTTTTTGTTTTACGGCGTTTTTTATTTCTAGTGCGATTCGTCGGCCCATGTACATGTTTTCGCCGTATCGCAGGTAAGCGTATGGTGATGTTCCTATGCCAATGTTTGTGCCTGCTACGATGCGTGCTGAAATTTCGAAAGTGTAAATTTTAAGGTCATCAGTGATTACTGTTTCAAGACAGAAGGGTCCTATGATGCCGGGAGGTGCAAGCTCTACAGCTTTTTTATGTACTGCTTCTCCCATGCGCATAACTTCAGGTAATAGAGATTCACGGAGAACCAGAGGAAAATTCCCAACTACAGTATAGGTCGGGTTAATGTTAATTTCAAGTTGCTCTGAGGCAGGAATTTTTCCTATGGAGTCAACAGCAGTCTCATATCGTCTATCCATAGAAAGCAGTTCAACATCACCGTTGTCTATTGTGCTGCTAAAATAGCTAGGATACACATTTACACCTAACACATATTCTTGTAGATGAACAGTTTCAACATCTTGCCTTGTAATTAGACCACGTTTAATCATTTCGTCAGCTTTCTTGTTGAACTCTTTAGCAGAGTTAGCAAGAAAATAGCCTCTACCACCTTTAGCACCCTGCAATTTTGCAATAACAAGACGGTCAATATCGTCAGGTGACTTAAAAGTTGCAGGCAACAGCAAGCCTGCCTGCCGGAGCCATTCTTCTTGGCTTTTACGGTTAGCCTCCCAATGTAGTAATTTGCGGTTTCCCATCATAGGTACTTTGAGACTGCAGGTAAGCTGTTCTGTACTTAGATATGCAGTAAAGGAGCCATGTGGGATTAAAATAGCGTTAAGTCTGCGAAGACGTTCTTGCAGGTTTTCACTAAGAAGCTCTGTAAAATCGTTAACAATTATAAGCTCATCAGCAACAGGATACTTTTGGTACATAATAGCGTCTTTTTCTTTACAAATGCAAACAGTACGTATGCCCTCATCTTTTGCGCCTTTAAAAATGTTAAGCGAAGAGTGAGAACCTAAAGTACATACCGCAATCTTTGACAGATCATATTTATCAACAACACGTTGAACATCTTGAGCCTCTATCATGTAACCACTTCAGATAATCTACCTTTACGTAAAGCCCGCTTAATTTCCATGGCAACACGTTTACCTGGACCAACTTCAACACCATACTTATACTTCATATAAGGCGAAGTTGGCTCAACACAGGGACACCCTGGAACACGTGGACTTACATCAAACACTTTGAACTCTAAATCTTTAGTAACAGCACCCTGCAACGCAAATAAGCCGATCATGCCAGGAGGATACTCTTTATGACATATGGAAACAAATTTTTCAGCTGCTTCAAAAATTTTCTCCAACTGACTCTCACGCATGGTCACTCCCTGATGACCAATTTCAATGTTTTGTGTAGGAATGTTAAGTTCAAGCTGTTCACGAGCAGGCATATCAAGAACGCCGTCAAGATCCGTTTGAATACGCCTATCAAAACCTAAAAGATCAATATCATCATTTAAGGGTGAATAGAAATAGTTAGCATTAAACTTTGCACCTATAACATATTCCTCTATAACAGCCTCATCAAGAGCTTCCTGAGTTATAATACCGGCGCTTAACCGTTTTTCTGCCTCCCGTTGATACTCTGCATAACTTGAGGCATAAAAAAAAGCTCGCTCAATAGAACGCCCTTTCTCAGGAACTTTAATTATAACAGGACAATCAATTTCCTTAGGAGATTTAACACTACGAGGCAACTCTATACCAGCCTTTTTCAACAGCCAAAGCTGATTTCGAGGCACAGTACGCTCCTCAGTTCTCAACAAATACCGGTTACCCATTAATGGAACAGCAAAATTTTGCTCAACAGCATCATATCCGGCATAAACACTAAAAGAACGATTAGGCACAAAGACTGTGTTAAACTCTACAAGTTTCTTAACAATTTCAGGTTTAACAATATCTTGGAAACGATCGATATAGATAATTTTATCAAAAATGTTACGATAATAACGAGCATATGTCTTCTCACGTCCATTTTGACACACAACAACCGTTTTAAAACCTTCCTGCTTAGCACCAGCAGCTATTTCAAGCGCAGAATGACTACCTAAAACGCCAATATGTACCTCTTCAGGATTATAACCCTCAATTACTTGATTAATCTGCTTCTGCATATGCAACATTATTCTTTGTCTCCTCAACATAACATTTATGACACTTACTAATATATTATTGAGGAATCAAACAGGCTCAAACTACAACCGCCAGCGTCAACGAGCAAAAGATATCTGTTACAGACAAACTTTTTTACGTCTCCGCGTTTGAAACCTCAAATATTACACTTAGCAAGAGAAATACTAAATTTACCCTTATATTATTTTAGATAAACAAAAGATTAACTATAGAAGAAAAAAGCGTTATAACGCTAAATTAAATGTGATAGTTGATGTTTTATCCCAGACATCGTCTAATTTTTGCGGCTTCAAATAGGGCTTTGCGTGCTTCTGTTTCTTCGCCTTCGAGATAGTTAATTAGGAAATTGTTAGTAAAGTTTTCATGTTTACGGTGTTCAAGTGTTCGAGGACCGAGTTTAGTGTCAAGTTTTTCTTCTATTGTCTTAAGATCAGCAATTATACGAGTTAAGGCAAGTCGCAGAGTGTCAACATTCATACCTGCACGTTTAGCAACACGAGAATGCATTTCCATTATCATGTTAACGTTTTCCCAGCTAACATAACCGCTGACAGCACAATAGTCATGTTTTAAGTTAACATATATTTTACTTAACGCTCTATATTCTGACTCTGTTAAATCTTCAAGAACTTTTGCACCTATAAATTCAGGTGGAACACCTATGCTGTATAGGGCAGAAGCGAAGGGTATAGCTCTTGGCAGACTTACTCCTGCAACACTTCGGCTATAACCAAATAGGCCTATGTGTAGTTTTCTAGCGCGCCTTGGGGGAACATAGGGTGAAAAACTGTTTACAAGTGGCGCAAGCACTTCAGCTACGTGTTCATACTGTTTTTTACATTTATCAAGCACACTTGCAAGTAGCGCTTCTTCTTCTGCCGAGATAGGATCAGGTTCACCATTTGGTAATTGTTCATTTAAAGTTTTTACAAACGCTTGTACTTGCTCTAAAGGATAGTCATAACGAGCAGCAGACTGGACAGTTACAGTAGATAAGCCTTTGTATTCCTGCAAGAAATGCTCCACATTATCAGGTGAGAGATGTCCACGGAAAGGTTTAGAGCCAACACCAAGTATAGGATGAATGGAAACGTTTTCTTGCTTTTCAAGTTTTTTAAGTTTATAGAGCCCAATTTTTGAGAGCAAAACAGCACAGATTAAACCATAGTTTAATGCAGGATCAGAACGAGCTATGAAGACACGCATATGCTTAGGCTTAACAGCTTTAATATATGGCTGGACAATAGTGTCTACATTATATATACTCGTAAAATCTTCAACTAATGGAATAACATTTACAGCTTTAGGATTTGTTTGACCCACCCAATCCTTAGCCTTAGTATTCTCATCTAATAATGCCTCTTCATCATGAACTATAGCATTCTTATAATAATTATATAACCAAACAGGCTCCTTGCCATCTGTCGTAAACGGCAAGATAACCTCAAAAATAGGCGTTATATCTTTCTTATAAAAACTCGACGCAGCATCATATGCCATAGGAATATTTTGCAAAGTTTCAGTTACAACTTTCTTTTCAATAGCCTCAATCTTCGGGTTAGGTATTCGATAAGTTAGAAATTCATCTTTCCCTACTATATGATTTTCAAAAAACTTCCAGTGCTTATCCATTAACTTACGAAGAACACGCGTATCAACATCCTTACCCTCACTATCCCACATAACCTCCTGACAACCCAAAGTCTCATAAGCATAATACGCCTCAAACACCTCAGCGTTACCATCAATTACAGTAGCTTTACACCATTCAGGCACATTTACATTATCAGGATGCTGCGTTGACATAGTCTTAGGAATACTTAATTCATTTTTCATATACTCACACTTCAAAGTCTCAAACACTGAAACAACAAAAAGAGAAAATACACACAACTATTTCAATTTTACAACAACATACAGAACTTTTCCAACTATCTTCTACAAAATTTAACACTACAAATTAACGACAACTAAATTACTAACACAAAAGAAACAGCCATAGTTCCCTCCAGCACGATTTTTCAAAAAATATTCATGAAACGAACCTGAACGCGCAGACGAGGACATCTTCAAAACCTAGTACCACTCAATTTATCATTCAACAAAATGAACGATAAACAAAATTTGAACGATAACATGAACGATCGTAAACGTATTTTTGCCTACATTGTGCAGAACGGGGCGATTAGCACAACATAAGCTGCGCAAACCATCGGGTGTTCACACAGTACTTTTAGTTTTTCTTTTCCATAAGTTTAGCGAGTGTGACTATGAATCTTTCTATTCGTTCTCGTGTTCTTCCGAAGTCGAGTACAGATGTTATTGTTGTTACGGGTGTTTCGCCGTTAATTAGCATTCGGGTGGTTTTTTCATTAACAGTGGTTAGGGCGAGTTTTATGGTTGAAGGATAGGACATGAATGCTCCTTTTGTTTTGATGGTTAATTGGTACATGTTTTTGTTGGATTCTTGTATGATCCACTCTAATTGTGTAATGGCTTTTGAAATATTTTCCCAGATCTGTTCTATAGGATAGTCGATTTCTACATGTTCTGTTTCTTCACGTGTATACGCCATGTTTCTTCATATAAAAAGAGAAGTGCTTGTACTTAACTTTTCAGCATGACACCATGTTTTGTACACTTAGTGGCGGATGAAAAGTGGGAATGTTAGGCATTAATGGTTAATAGTGGTAGAGACGCATTTTATTGCTTTAGAGGGGCAGGATAGAACGCATGGTGTATTGTTTTTTTCGGGTTTACATTCAGTGCAAATGTACTTAATTTTGTTGCAGTACTCTTTTTTAATAGATGCTACGGGTTTGTCTTCTAGGTCGATAAATTCAAGCGTTAACTGTAACGCGTTCTTTGGACATTGTTTTACGCATTTCTCACAGCTGGTACATTTGTCGGAGTCAATGATAACATAGTATTCGCCTGAGCCATCGGTGTAACCATAGTAGGTAATCATAGAATCATCTAACTATATTTATTGGGGGTTTTGTGTTTTATCATATAGTGCTTTTGCATAAATTCCTGCGCCTAATGCGCCAGCGATCATTGGGTCTAGTTCGTTTTCGCGCCAGTTAGGTGTTGGAAGACATTTAACGCCTAGGGCTGTTTCGACTCTGCTTACGATGCCTATGTTTTTTGATTGGCCGCCTGTTATTACGAGGGCGGGTTCTAGACCGACGCGTTTAATTAGGTTGCTCATGCGTACTGCCATAGCTTTGGTGTATGCAGCGAGTACTTTTTCTTTGGACCAGCCTTTACGTAGAAGACCTACGGCTTCTGTTTTGGCGAATGCTACGCAGGTGCAGCTTACGGCTGGGGGTTCTTCGTCTATTTTTAGGCTTATTTCGCCTATTTCCTCTATTGGAATTTTTAGCAGGTCGGCGAAGACTTCCATGCCTCTACCTGTGCCTGCGGCGCATTTATCATTCATTAGAAATGAGGTTACACGTCCGGTATCGTCGCATCGGATAGCCTTTATGTCCTGTCCGCCGACGTCAAGTACTGTGTGTACTTGTGGTCCCCAGATGTAGTGGGCTCCTTTTGCGTGACAGGCAATTTCTGTAAGGGCCTTATTTGCCATGGGAACATTTACTCTACCGTAACCTGTTCCGACTATGTATTTTATATCAGACTGTTTAATGCCCGTATCTTTAAGGGTCCAATTAAGTGCTTTAATTGCACTCTCAGGACTATTGGAGCCCGTACGGGTAACACCCCAGGAATAAATTTCGCCGTTAACAAGAACCACTGCTTTAGAACCAACAGAACCTACATCTATACCCGCCGTAACTATATCGCTGCTCTTCCAAGAACGACCAGGCATAACGCGTTGATACTCCTGCCAACGCCAACAAGCCCCATCATCATTCTGCGTAACCATACATATTCACCTACTACGGTTTTCTCCCCTTAGCTGCAACAATTAACGCGGCACCTAAAGCCCCAGCATATTCAGGAAACTCGGGAATTAAAATATTATCAATAACCAATTTACGCTTCAGAGAAGATATAAATCCTACATCTTTAGCCACACCGCCAACTAGAACAAAATCAGGATTTAACCCTAAACGGTGAACCATAGATGATACACGATCAGCCATAGCATCATAAACAGCTCGGGCAATTTCATGCTTAGGCTCTTGCTTATGTATTAGAGAAACTACATCAGACTCACCGAAAATGACACAGGAGGCGTTAATAGAGCTTGCTCGTTCAGCTTTAAGAGATAAAGCGCCCATGTCTTCCATTTTTATTTCTAATGCCCGTGCCATAGCCTCTATAAATGTGCCAGCTCCAGCAGCGCATCTTTCATTAACTACAAAATCAGTCATAACACCGCGTTCATCACATTTTACAGCTCTTGCCTCTTCTGCGCCTACATCAATAATTGTTTGAGCCTTAGGGAAAAACGTTATCGCAGCCTTTGCATCTGCACTCATCATGCTAACAGTTACCGCATTGGAGGGAGCTAATTCAACACTTGAACCTGTAACAGCAACAGCAGCAACATCCTCCTGGGTAATGCCTGAAATTTTTAAAACCTGCTCTGTAACACTTTGAATCGCCGCTACAGGGTCAAATCCAGAAAATGTTTGAGCTCTCCCTAAGACCTTATCATCTGCGTTGTTTAGAGCTATAGCTTTAACACTTTGTGTTCCTATATCTAAGCCTACAGTTACCATTGTCATAAAATTGCACCTTAAAGGTCTATTTGAGCATTGAGCATTTCAAGGAAAGCCTCAATACGAGTCTTTAGCTGCCCAGCATCCTCACGGGTATAATCGGTGTCAAGATAGTAAATAGGAACTTTTATCTTATCTAACGCACGCTTAACTTTCGTATACTCCATAGCATATAACATGCAGCCTCTAACTACACAGTAAATAACGCCCTGCACACGATTCTCTTTAACTTTAGTTAATATCCAATTTACACGATCCTCATTACCATCTTTACTGGTAAAGCAGGGACAAGTAGAAGCCATAATATAGCGTTCACCAACAGCGTTAAACATATCATCCATAGTCCACTCGTCAACACCTACAGGATCACAGAGTAAACGTTCACTTGAACATAACTCGTCAGCAACTAGAACACCTTGAGGAGAACCTTCCTCTATAAGACTAGGCAATTTCCAGTTATCAGGCCAAAATATAGGTGTCCCCGTAAGCATAACCCTAGGCGTATCAGCAGGACAAATAAACTCTTTATTTTGCACACGACGCTCTAACTCGTCACATAAAGCCTCAGTTTTCTCTGTCCACCGATCAATATCATCCCACATATACACCTGATTAACAAGCATAGCATCCCTACCGGAAATTACAGAATTATCCTTACGCAAACTTTGCAAACGACGAAACACACGAGAAGCCTTCTGAGTCTTCAATATCGCCATCTTAAAACTTTTAAGAGTAATTTTATTACCAGTCAACTTTTCAAGATTATCCTTAATCTGCTTAATTTCAGCAGCCCAAAACTTTAAAGACTGAGAAGAATCTTTAACACGCGGAGTAGACATAGACCAAATCTGTTTATAATCACCTAAAATCTCACTAAGCTTAGTCATACCATCACAGGTTAACACTGAAATTATAACATCACTCTGCTCAATAAAAGGCGAAAACTCTACCATTTTGGCCCCAATTGTTGAACGTATAATAGGACAAACCTCAACGGGTACAACACGATCACCAAGCTTTGATGTATCATACCAACCTGAATTTATCCTAACAGGTATAGCCCCAGCCGCCAAAATTAGCTCTAAAGGCGCAAAAAGACAAGTATAACCAACAATTTTCTTACCCTCTGCCTTAGCTTGCTCAAGCTCTTTTGCACGCTTGCCAAACAGATTAGCAATTTCATCAAAGTACTCCATTTCCTTTGGACGATTAGGCATAGTCTTTTTCATACGTTCAATAGTTTGAGCAATAATACCTTCAGATGCAGACTTAAAGCTGTCTTTTAATTCGCTGATTTCTTTCAAGTTCGTTTCAGGCATGATTTTATGTTCAACATTGTTGTTACTTTTCATCTTCATTTCCCTTTTCAAACAAGTGTTATAAGAGAACTTATTAGCGTAATTATACCTAACAGGATAATTATAATAGCACCTGCGAGGGCTATAAAGTTTCGCAATAATGGCGCTTTACTTAAAAGCCAACCGGTAACTCCACCAATTAGCAACATAGGAGAAACTGCTGTACCAATACCAAATAAGGCAGCGAAAGCTATGCTGTTAACAGGGTTAGCAAAAAGAATAGATGAGAATAAAAGGGCAATTAGAGGTGGACAGAGAACAAGACCTCTGCTTAAGCCTAAAACATAAGCGCCTACGTCAAATCTGTTTGGAAGCCATTTTGGGTTAAGTGGCGGCTTGTTGCAGTTGCAAGAATTTTTTCGGGTTTTGTATAATAGGCTTGTTCCAATTATTATAGTAACTATACCGAAAATTATTGTAGAGTAGATTTGTAATGAAGCTAGGGTTGCATCATCAACGAAAGAACGTGCTAGGCTACCAAAAATGCCAAGAAGTGCACCAATTAGAGTGTATGCGGTTATTCTTCCTGCGTTAAAAATTAATGTTATAAGTACGCTTCTGCGAAAAGTTGTACCTGCACTGGCTATATAACCTGCTATATAGGGTAAACATGTCGCAGTACAGGCTACTAGACCGTAAACAAAGCCTATAGCTAAAGAGTTCAAATAAGGATTTGATAACTCTGGCAGCATTAACGACATGTCTAAACCTTCAAATTATTAATTAATTATTTAAGGTAAATATTAGCAAGGACATTTAAATGTTAACAAAAAAGCAGACAGCAGATGATAAAAGAATAGAGATTAATTTAGCGTTGAGCTACTATCATTGCGTGGGCTTTATCGTATGGTTCTAGGTTAACGGTTTCTTTGACGTTAAAGCCTCTGTTGCGTAAAATGGCAGCTTCTTGTCTGTATACTGTTTCAGGTGCTAAAGTGACATCTATGCTTTGGGATTTGCATGCGAGCATTACCCAGCCAGATGGTTTTAACAGAGCGTCGGCGTTGTCAGCTAAAAGTTTTGCCTGCTCAGGCTGGGCGACATCGCAGTATATTATGTCAACTTTTCCAGGTATAAATACAGCATATTTTTCAGGTTTACGGGCGTCTTCAAGAAAGGGGGACATGTTAGGTCTAAAGGCGGCTACGTTATTTACAAGGTCGCGTAGAGAGCGAGAAGCAAATTCTACACAGTAAATATGCCCTGTTTCGCCTATGATGTCAGATATATGACTTGGAGTTGTTCCAGAAGCGGCACCTAAATAGAGAATTTGTGTACCCAGCTCAATAGGCACATTTTGCAGACCCTTTATTATGCCGCCAGCAAGTTTACTGCGGAAAGCATCCCAAATACGGTACTCCACATTTTTAACATGAATTAAACGCTCGCCGTAAACGGTTAAGCCAGGAGTTAAATTACGGGTAGCAAGACGTTGAGCACCACCCTCCAACATGGCCTGATAAATTTCTTTAAATATGGGATGAGGACGAACTTTAATATGCACTAATCCGTTCCCCGCGTCTCATTAGAGCTACGAAACTTACCGCTGCCACCATCACCACGGCTTCCGAAAAATTTATCATTACCAGGTCGCCTGTCCCTACTGCGGTCCCGATTTTTATCCCTATCAAAACCCCGATTACCACCACCATTGCCCCTATGCTGATCACCTCGTCCTCGCCTACCACCATCACCGCCTCTACCGCCACTACCGAAGCGGTCTCGTCTGTCACGGTTAAAGCGTTGACCACGATCTCTATGCTCTTCTGCTGGCTTAGGCTCTTTAGGTGGCGGAGCATCTTTGTACTTTTCATAAATCTCTTTAACACGTTTGTTAACTTCAGCCTTTAGTCTATCACCTATAAAGTCTCCGCCAAACGCGTCTGCTCTTGCAGCTATGGAGAGCTTACCAGCTATAACACGAGCAATTTTCCCTCTCTGCCAACGCTTAGCATCATGCAAAATAGCATGCTGAAAAATTAAACCATGCTTAGGCGGCCTAGCACCAGTCTTTAGAGAACGGAAAAGCGCCTTCTCTGCACCTAAAACTTGAAGCGTACTTGCAGGCCGCATAGCTAAATTCTGCAAACCACCTGCCATAGCAATAAGACGCGCACCTAACAATTCACCTGCCACAGCTCGAACATTAGGAGCAAGCTCCTCCATGGTACGATCAACATAATTCTCCATACTCTTACGCAACTCGTAAAGATTAAGCACATCACGACTAAGACTTTGAATCTGCTGCAAATCAACATCAGAAATATCAGCACCCATAGAAGACTGCGCCATCTTTGCCACAAGCTCAGAACGCTCCTTAGGCAAACCCTCAGCTACCACAGTGTCAAAAGTATAATTCGCCCTACAACCCAAGTTTAAAACAAGCCGAGAATAAGTCTCATGCTTCTCTATCAAACGATCCAGCTCGGGAAAATAAATACCATACCATTCACGCAAACGACTCATAAACAAGTTTACTGTCCGATCTAAATCATCAAGAGTTTGAATAGCCTGAGCAACAATTAAGTCACGCTTCTCAGAAGCACCCTTAATACGCATTTTAGCTAATTCCATACTAACATTACGATTCCAAAAAGCAAGCGACTGCTCATCCTCTACAAACCCCACCGTTAAAGCCACTTGGCTCATTTTACCCAAAAAACCCTCAGTCTCAACAGGAGAAGCAACCTCAGCCTTTAAACCATGCTTCTTTTGAGCCTCATCAGCAAGATTAATAGTTTCAAACACAAAAACGTCATGCCCAGTACTTCTAAGCAAAGACACCAAAGATAAAACCTCATCAGAAAACTTGCCAGACTCAATCTTAAGCAAACTCGCCGCCGCAATCTGAGGCTTTTTAGGAAATAGAAATTTCTCTACTAAACTGCTCTTTTCGTCAAAAGCAACAACACCAAAGGTGTAATGAACTATAAATGCCCTCAAGACTTTAACCTCATTATAAATTACATTGACATAGCTAAGTCTTAATATAGTTTTGTTGCCTAAAACAAAAAGCATCACCATCTACAAAAGTAAACACATTAAAAATAGGCAAGGCATACTATTAACAAGATTATACATACAACAGATTTGTTTAACAAAATTATTAAAAGCAGTTATACTATTAACTTACAAAAGTTTAACATGAGGCTGTACAGTGCTTAAAAAAATACTTTCAACCATTGGTGCTTACAAAATTTACGAACGATGGCTGTGGCATCAAATTAGGGGCGGTAAAAGACCTGAGCATATTGCGATTATCTTAGATGGCAATAGGCGGTGGGCTAATGAGAAGAGGAGGAGTCATTGGATTTCTGATAAGTGGGGTCATAAGCAGGGTGCGGATACTGTTGAGCAACTGCTTGACTGGTGCAGTATGCTTTCTGTTAAATATGTTACGCTTTATACGTTTTCGACAGAAAATTTTTCTCGGCATCCTGATGAGATAGAGAGGATTATGCAGATAGCTGAAGAGAGATTTAGAAAATTGTTAGTTGACAAGAAAGTGCATAAGAATAGGGTTCATGTGAAAGTTATTGGTAGGACAAACATGTTACCTCCGAGTCTTCAGCAGGTTATTGGAGAGGTTGAGAGGGTTACGAGTCAGTATGATAATTATATGTGGAATTTTGCTTTTGCTTATGGTGGTAGGGCAGAGATTGTTGATGCTGCAAAGAAAATAGCTGGCGAGATTAAAGAGAACAGGTTGCAGGTAGAGGATATTAATGAGGATGTATTTGAAAGATATCTCTATACATCGCATATGCCAAAGCAGGATCCGGATATTATTATTAGGACTTCGGGTGAGGAGAGGATGAGTGGTTTCTTGCTTTGGCAGGCGGCTTATAGTGAATTGATATTTTTAGATGTTTATTGGCCTGATTTTCGTTTTATTGACATGTTAAGGGCTATTAGGACGTATCAGCATCGTATACGTAGATTTGGAAAATAATTATAATAGGGATGTTATGCGCGTTTTTTAGCGCTAACTATGGAGATTACATCTCTGTCTTTTAGTACTGCGTCTTCGCCTATACGTCTTTTATTTCGCGCGTCAATAGCGTAGATAAAGTTTTCGCCTAGCTCTGTATGAATAATGTAGGCGAATTGGTGTGCAGTTATTCCATTAGGAACCAAATATGCGTCAGGTAATACTTGACCGTTGTGGTTTGTTAAATGTTCAGGGTCTTCGACGGGGTAAATAGTTATCATGTCAAGCATTTTGAAATATGCCGTGTTAATTGCTTCTTGTATACCTGTAGAATTATTGCTGGCTAAAATTTTTTCGTTAATAGAGGATAATGCTGCAACTTGTCCGGGGGACATTTTTTCAGGGGTTAAAATTTTAAAGTTCTTATCACCCGGTTTGTAGTCTATTAACTGCTTCTCTGCGGCACGTCTTAAGGCAAGTTCAGCCTCTGCAGAAGCAGGGATTACAGGATAGTCAAGGGCTTTTAACCGTTCAATATTTGCCTGAGCAGTGGGTAAATCTATTTTATTAGCAACTATTAGCATAGGCTTAGAAATACGACGCAGAACATCTATAAATCTATAAAAGTCATCGTCACTCCAAAGCGTCGGTTTATCAACATTTAAACCGCAGCGTCTAACAGCTTCATTAATACTAACTCTTTTTATACCTAACCCTGTTAAACGCTCCTCTAACGGTAGAGCTATACCTTTCTTGTCAGCCTCTGTTGTTCTAGCAATCTTTTGCCAATCTTTTTTTATAATATTAATTATCCACATTGTAATTTCGCGTTCAAGAAACTGGACGTCTTCTAGAGGATCATGCTCACCAGGTTTGCATGGTCTGCCTTCACTATCTGTTCCACCAGACGCGTCAACAACATGAATTAACGCGTCTGCTCTGCAGATTTCATCTAAAAACTGGTTACCTAACCCTCGTCCTTCCCAAGCACCGGAAACTATACCGGCTATATCAACTATTTCAACAGGAATAAGCCGTGTACCCTCTAAGCATAGGGAATTTCGCGGATTATCAGCTACTTTAAACTCTTCATGAACACACGGTACTCTTACATAACACACACCCCTGTTAGGTTTTATAGTCGTGAAAGGATAATTCGCTATATCAACCGTCGCAAGAGTAGCTGCACTAAAAAACGTTGATTTACCCGTATTTGGCTTACCTACAACACCAAGTAACCGAGAATATGATCTTTGCATAGACACTTTTTTACACCATACTAAGAGTACAGCATTTAACTAATTAAGGTGTTTACAAAATTAACACAACCAACACTGGTCTGTTAAAACAAACACAGTAATAATGATGGGGATTTAAGGCAAAGTTTGGTTCCAATAGTAAATTTTGTCGTATTTACCAGTTACAGGAAACTGGGGATCATCATAGACTATATCCAGGTTTATGCCATACGTGTCTAATAATTTTTGGGTAATATCCCAAATCATCTGAGAATGCTCATCTGGACCCCAAAGCCAAATACGATCCTCCACATGCCTCATACCCCATCCGTAATTTTGAGGAAGAACTAAAACAGCTTCAGCCTGAAGATCAGATTTTATTAATACATTATTATCACGCATATCTGCCCAAAGTTTTTGAAGTGCCTCAAAATGATCATCTGTAAGAACACCATAATGGTTATTTTCAATTGTTGGGTAATCAAAAATTATAAGATATTTTGCTCCTGCCTGATGCGCCATAGACAATTGCTGATATATTTCTTCTCCGCTATCTAAATAGGGTACGTCATTATATTTCCAAGTTACAATTGCACCCCAATCCTTATCCTGCAAATGCGCCGCACCTTTAACTAAAGCAATTTCTTGCACTATACTTGCGTTATTTCCAAGCTGCGCTAAAACAACATCATAACCACCCAAGTAGTCCCACCAAAAAAGTGCATAATCAGAAACAAAGCAAGGAATAGAGTTCTCTTTTAAAAAAGAAATATCATGATCATTCTGCATATAGGCAATAAACGCTTGAGCCTCAGCGTCATAATCCCGTATGGTACCATTTAAATAACCTGTGATTGAATCAAGAAAAACTCGATAGCGCTCAGAAATAGCGCCGGTCCCCTTTAAACGAACATTTAAGTTCATAAAATGATTCTCCCAATCATAATCAAGCTGAATACCACCCGGTTCATCATAATAATACACCCCTAAAATTTTGTCACCATAACGCTGAGGAGCATTTTGAACCCAAAGAGCCTGCCAAGGATATTCAGGATTTAACCAACCAAAATACACTATAATATTTAACCCTTGAGAAGTAGCATAATCACAAATTTCTGTCGTTGCAGTCATATTATAGCTGATGGGTCCAGATTGTAAAACAAAAAGGTTAGTGTAGTCTTTAATTTTGTCTATTAACAATTTAGCCTCAGCTGTCGTGTTTCCACAGAAACTTACACCAAGGTATACAAGTTCAGAAGACTCGCTGTTTATTGTAGATTTAGGCATAAAAAACGTCACGGATAATAAAACGATAAGCACCAACAGTATTGTAATGAAAAGCAAGGCAACACGTTTTAGCGATATACCACAACGACCTCCTTTGAAAATGTCTAACTATTTCACCGGTTTCGTCTTTTAATAGACATATCCAGTTAACTGTTAAAATTAACTTCTAAACAACACAATTTAAATGATTTCCCAAATCAGTTCCAACATTCAAAAACCGTGTAACATCTATTGAATTTTTCAACACCAAAACAGATAAAAGTGGCTTTACATCCATCAAAGCGTTAATAAGAGGAAATAGTATGCCATCAGAAATAACTGACGTTGAAAATTTCGTGACGATGAGCGCCAGAGCAAAACATTGCCAAGTTAAAAGAAACAAAGAAAACGTTAAACTAAAACTTCGCACATCAAATCAGTTATACACACTTAAAATTGAGACACTTCGAGCTGACGAAATCATAAAAAAGCTCAAGTGCGAAATAAAAGAAGAATAAACACCTCCACAACATTTTTTTTCTTAACCATATTTTTTATAATTTAGTGAAATTGACACTAACAAACTAATGGTCTGAAGAGGACAAGACTCTAAAAAACTAACCATTTTGAAGAATAATTGAGACAGGAACTGTTTGGTATTTCACTTGTTGATGCGGTATTTTTATATGTTTTAAAAAGCAAATTAAATTGTTATGCAAGCAGAAATTGGAATAATAGGTGGAACAGGTCTTGATGACCCAAAACTTTTCACCGATATAAAAGAAGTTACAATAGATACACCCTACGGGAAACCATCAGATGTAATTACCATAGGTAAGTTGGGTGATAAATCTGTGGCGTTTCTTCCAAGACATGGAAAAAAACATACATTAAGACCAACGGATATACCTGTGCGAGCAAATATTTACGCCCTTAAACAGTTAGGGGTTAAACGCATACTTGCGCCTTCAACTGTTGGTTCTCTTCGGGAAGAATATGTACCTGGTGATATGGTTTTTGTGGATCAATTCATTGACAGGACTACAAGACGTGAACAATCGTTTTATACGCAAGCAGAAGGCAAAGTTTGTCATATTGGTATTGCAGAACCCATGTGTCCAGAACTTAGAAGAACTGTTATATGTGTTACCAGAAATCTGGGTGTTAAAATGCATGAAACAGGAACATATGTCTGCATTGAAGGACCACGTTTCAGCACTAAAGCAGAATCTAAAATGTATCGTAGTTGGGGTGCAGATATCATTGGCATGACTCTTGTTCCTGAATGTGTTTTAGCCCGTGAAGCAGAAATCTGTTACACATCAATTTCAACCATTACAGATTATGATGTATGGAAGGAACATACAGTATGCATTGAGGACATAGTCACGGTTATGCGTGCAAACATTGAAAACGTAAAAAAGATCATTGTTGAAACTGTCAAAACTATACCAGCACAACAAAGCTGTGAATGTAAAAACGCCCTTAAGGGAGCATTCGCTTAAACAATTTACAAGTGAAGAAAAATGGGTGTAAATAAAGTAGATCAGAAAATTGACTTGAAAGCTAAGCTACGAAGTACAGATTTTAAAGGTGTATGCTTCTGGGACATAGCTCCAATTCTTAAAGATCCAACCTGTTTTAAACAAGCAGTTCAACAACTTGCAGAGCATTTCAAGAACAAAAAAATTGACATCATCTGCTCAAATGAGGCAAGAGGCTTTATCATAGGAGCAGCGCTTGCATACGAGCTAGGTGTCGGGTTTGTACCAATTCGTAAAAAAGGAAAATTACCTTTCAAATGTGTTGACTTAACATATAAGAAAGAATATGAAGAAGACACCATTCAAATTCAAGAAGATGCAATTAGCAAAAACCAAAATGTCTTACTAATTGATGACCTATTAGCAACTGGTGGAACAATAAAAGCAAACATTGAATTAGTTGAAAAGTTCGGCGGAAACATTATTGGTCTAGGCTTTCTCATAGAATTAGAATACCTTGAAGGCAGAATAGACATCAAAAATAAATATGACATAATATCGTTGATAAAACTAAAAAATACCGAAAGTAAAGATCAAAAGCTAGCTTAACTGATATTTTGCATTTTCAGGTTAAGCCGTGTCAAAGCTTATTTTCTTCATAAGACATATTGAAATCTATGTTCAGATTTTTATCCGGTATACCTAGCAGACTCAAAAACATCTTTTCACACTTTAAACAATATTTTACAAAACCACAATTCAACAATTTCTGCAGAACAGAACTAGCCCC
>WRGM01000156.1 GCA_009787175.1 Candidatus Bathycorpusculum fermentans
ACTATCTTGCCTTCTGAGCCTACTAAAAAACAAAAAACTATACTCGAAGCAATCACTAATACGGTAGGTAAATTTTAGGGAATTACGGTCAACCAGCTAGCTCTATAATTAAGTATGTGCTAACAATTTTTGCAAACCACTAAAAAATGGGGTAGAAAATATTAGGCGTTAGCGTACTTTAGGGCTTCTTCAACATTTTGGAAGCCATACTTTACGCTGCTAAACTCTTTTTTCAATGCCACAACAGCTACTTGTACTTGCTGGGGTGTACGTTTGCCTGTAATTATATCTAGCATTAAATCGCAGAGATGCTTAATATCGCCCTCTCTCATTCCATGACGAGTTACATCCTGAAAACCAACACGTAAACCAGCAGGATTCTCCTTATCACTTTGATCATCATATGGCAACAGGTTTTTGTTGAGAATAATATTTGCATCTTCAAGATCCTGAGCGATCTTGTTACCGTCCCCAAAGCTTCTAATATCAAGAGCAAGCTGATGCGACCTTGTAAAGCCTTTACATTCTGCAACTACTTTTACACCGTTTTCATACAAATATTGACCAGCAGTTTGAGCGTTTTTAACAATTTGAGCAGCTAATTCTTGACCAAAAGCCTTCATTTCAAGACATGCAATGCCTAACGCAGGCAAACGACCAAGATGAGTACTAGAAGCAGTTAGAGGGAATACTGCATGCTGAATTTTCCGCACAGCCTTCTCCTTAGCAGCAGTATCAGGAATACCCATAATTACGCCGCCTTGAGGACCTGGAAAAGTCTTATGCGTAGATGCCGTGATAAAATCAGCGCCCTCACGCAGAGGGTCTTGAAATTGATTACCTGCAATTAAACCTAAAACATGCGCAGCATCATATGCCACATAAGCGCCTACTTCATCACAGACGGCTCTAAGCTCTTTTATAGGATGGGGAAAGAGAAACAGACTACCGCCGAAGGTTACAATGCCCGGTTTAGTAGACCGGATAATTTGTGCAGATTTTTCAGGATCAATGTTAAATTCGTTAACATCATAGACATGATTAATGTTAACTAAGCCTAAAATGCTGCCGGCTAAACCGGTGTAGTCATGGCTTATGTGAGCACCACAGCTTAATGGTGTTACGACCATTTTATTATTTTTTGACGCTAAGGCTAAGCCTTTAAATGTTGCTGTATTTGCGTGAGTACCTGAAATTAAACGGACATCTGCCCATGTGGTGCGAAACAAACTTTTTATGGCATCTGCCGCGTAGTCTTCGATTTCGCTCATGTATTTTTGTCCTTGATAATAACGTTTTTTTACATGACCTCCACTGTCATTTTCGCCTTCAGCATAACGTGTGGATAAGTCATGGGACATATCGAGCATTTGACAGACAGCAGGTGACTTTAAGCCTTCGCTAGCTATCATATTTATACATTCTTTGCCGCGATATTGCTCATGTTTCATTGCGGCTTCTATCAAGTCTGAGACTATGTTTGACAAATTTTTCATTGTTTAATTCTCACACTAACTACTCAACGGATTACTATTAGCAGTATTTAGCCATTACTGGAGAGAACTGTAAAGTTTAAAAGATAGCCTAAAAAATAGTTCACATGTCAGGTAGTTAACAGGTTTTTTGTCTATTGCATTGTAAGTTCTAAAAGTTGTTTGAATAATTACTTAGTTGCTATTTTCTTTAGGGAGCTTTCCTGATGCGTCTACTATCTGTCTAGTTTCAGTTTTTTACTTTTCTTTCAAGCTTTTTTATATCCACTGAAACTGGCAAATTTTCAGGCTTTATACCCAGCTGCTCCAACAACTCACGTATACTTTATTATTTTGCACATGTTCCCTAGTTATCAGAACTTCACCATACAGATTTTTGTTTTCAACATTATAATTAGTCAACTCTGTTGCAAGATTCTTAGCCGCTATAGTAACAGTTGGCAAAAAATCTGCAAGCGGTCGGTTATCTTTATCACCTAAGCGTTTTTTCATATCCGTTGTACTATATCCACCAAATAATGCAGTATCACCCTTTGAGCGAATTCTTCCAAACCCCTTATCGTCAACATCACGTTCGTATATATTTTGTGACAACTGCTTCTCAGACTCTCTTAAACGCTCTTGAGCTTCAGTTCGTTCTATGAATTGCAGTCTTTCCTCAATTAGCTCCTGTTTACGAGTTTGAACCGCAAAATAACATCGCAAAAGCAATTTCCTCCTTCTTTGGATCCCCATTTTGAGCAAATAAATAACAAGCATAGCGGGTAAGCATATAATCCTTAACTGGTCTGTTCGCACCACTTCCTAGAGCGACCATTTTCGTGACCTCACGAAAATGATCCCAAGGCATAATATTGGTGGCTTTACAACTTGCAATTGCCCTGTTTATAGCGGTTTCAAAGTTTTCCCATCGAGAATATCCTAGCAGCATCATTAATTCGCTAGCATACCAGAATTCTACTTGTTCACCTTCAATTGTCTGCACTACCATGCCAAATCACTCTTTTAGCGAAATAACCTTGTTTTTATCCATTTTTTCCTTTCCAGCGAAGTATCACATTAAGGAATATATATGCAATGTCTAAATTTTTCACAGCTATAGGGAAAAGGCACATACAATTCATTATGCATATTGCGTTATGTTGGAGAGAAAAAGAGCCAATCAGGTTTCTTATCAAAATATGGTATGGGCAATAGTTGCATGTTACGTGGTCACAAACTATTTTTTAGGTTATCCTAAAAATTTATATATACTCACCTAATATTTAAGTACACCTAAAAAATAGGGTGAGGATCCATGCAAAAATCAACACAAGACTACCTAAAAACCGTATACAGTCTATCTAAAAACGGCGAAATAGTAAGCAACACAGACATCGCACAAAAACTCAACGTCACTCCCGCTAGCGTAACAGAAATGCTAAAAAAACTAGCTGACGAAAACTACATAAAATACTCGCCCTACCACGGCAGCACTCTAACCGAAAAAGGTCTAAAAGAAGCCCAAAAAATAACACGAAAACACCGACTACTCGAAAGCTTCCTATCAAACGTATTACACATAGGAAACGATAAAGTACACCAAGAAGCCTGCCAAATGGAACACGCCCTCTCAGATGAAGCAGAAGAATCTCTATGCCGCCTCCTAAAGCATCCAGACACCTGCCCCGATGATGGTAAAACTATACCAGCATGTGACCTGCCCTTCTCAAACTGTGAAGAATGCACACAACTACACCAAAAAGGTCTAGAACAAGTTGGAAAACGCGACAAAAACCTCATCTCCATACGAGAACTAAAAAACGGTAGCATTGGTAAAATAAGTTTCATACGAGGCGAACATAAAGTACTCCAAAGACTTTTAGATATGGGATTAACACCTGGAACAAAGATTCAAATTATCAAAGTAGCACCCATGAATGGTCCTGTAGAAGTTGCAGTTCGAGGTACAAAATTAGCCTTAGGACAAGACATAGCCTGCAATGTATTTGTAGAAATGGAAACAACAAACAAATAACATACAGGAGACGAAGAGATGTCAACACACAATAACACATCAAATGGTCTTAAAAATAAAAAAGTCAAAGAAGGTACTACTAAAAGAGGTAAACAGTTTACTTTTGCGTTGGCAGGTAACGCAAATGTAGGCAAAAGCGTAATTTTCAATCAGTTAACGGGGTCAAATCAGATAATTGGTAACTGGCCGGGGAAAACTGTTGAGCGTGCAGAGGGTACCTTAAGTTTTGAAGGCTATGAAATTAGAGTTATAGATTTACCCGGTATCTATTCTTTCTCAACTTTTTCTATGGAGGAAATAGTTTCCCGAGACTATATAGCTTTAGAGAGACCTGATGTAGTTATTAATGTTGTTGATGCTTCAGTTTTAGAAAGAAACCTGTTTTTCACATTGCAACTTTTAGAGATGAATGCTCCACTTGTTTTAGTTTTAAATCAGCTAGATGTAGCAAAAAGTAAAGGCATTCTTATCGACAAAGAGAAATTGTCAACATTGTTAGGGGTTCCTGTAGTTTTTGCTACAGCAACTCGTGGAGAAGGCATTTATGAGGCAGTTAAAGAAGCTGTAAAAGTTGCAAACAGTAAGCCTAAGCATAAGCAGGTAAGATATCATAGAAATCTTGAAGAGCAGATTGAAAAATTACAGAGCATAGTTGAAAAAGAAAAACTAGACCTACAATACCCAACTCGTTGGGTAGCAATTAAATTGTTTGAAGGCGACATAGAAATCACAAAACTAGTCGCTGAAAAATCAGAGACAATTATTTCACAATTGAAACTTTTTTCGGCAGAATTTGAAAAAAATTATCAAGAGAAATGCTTCGCTACAATAGCCTCTGAGCGTTATGCCCTCGCCGGCTCCATTGTAGCAGCTTCACTTCAACAAGAAGAAATCTCACACCCTATCACAGACAAGATAGACTGGTTTGCCACACACCGCATATACGGCTACATAACAGCAGCTACTGTAATTGGTGGCTTACTTCTCTGGACATTTTTCATAGGAAACACACTCTCAGATTTAATTTCACAAGGGCTAAATTTAATATATTCAACTAATCCAGAATTGTCAGCATCCGCACCTATTTTAAGCATTATTCTTAACGGGTTCTGGGGTGGAGTAGAAGCAGGTTTAACACTAATAATACCCTTTGTAATACCCTTCTACCTGCTATTAGCCTTAATAGAAGACTCTGGCCTATTAACCCGTGTAGCCTTCATGATGGATAGTGCAATGCATAGAATAGGGTTACACGGTAAAGCGTTAATACCTATAATTCTCGGATACGGCTGCAGTGTTCCAGCTATTCATAGCTGCAAAATCATGGAAACCCGGCGTGAGCGTCTTCTAGCGACTTTTGCTATAACATTTGCGCCCTGCTCAGCTCGAACAGTAGTACTCTTTGGCATGGTTGGTCTATTTGTAGGTATACACTGGGCTTTACTATTATATGTTGTAAATCTTGCTATTATTTTCGTTATGGGTAGAGTTGCTATGAAAGCTATTCCGGGGAAATCTACAGGGTTAATAATGGAGATGAGCAGCTTCAAGCGACCGTCTATGAAAATTGCGTTAAAACAAACGTGGACACGTACAAAATCCATAATATATGTTGTCTTTCCAATATACATAGTAGGTAGCGCGTTTATACAGGTGCTATACGTCTATGATATTCTCACGTCCATAAGTAACGTTCTATACCCGCTCACAGTCACATGGCTAGGTCTACCCGCGTTCGCCGGTGTATTACTATTACTGGGTGCCATTCGCAAAGAGCTAGTCCTTGTAGGCGCAGCAGCAATACTTGGCACAGCAGATCTGCTCATAGGCTTCACACCAGTACAATTAGTAGTTATGGCGTTAGTAGCCATGCTCTATATACCATGTGTCTCAACAATGGCAGTACTTGGCAAAGAATTCGGATGGAAATCAGCCACCCTAATCTCCTTAGCAAACATTAGCACAGCACTAATAGTCGGCGGCTTAACATTCCACCTCCTAAATTTCTTCATTTAAAACACACATCATGAAAAATTAAAAAATATAAAAGAGTCAGATAACCAACACATGATTTCAGTTAGCGCTTATTCTTCTTCCTGTTTAATGTTTTTAGGGATAGCCCAGTAGTCTATAGTTCCACCTTTTACCCATTTTCCACCTATACTTCTTACAGTGTCATTGATGTCTTCCCATTCAGTTTTTAAGAATTGAATTGGTTTAACAATAACATAGTCGCCCTCTGAAGTAAATTTAAGCAGTTTACGTTGCTCCTTTGTAAATTCATCCTCAAAACCACATGTGTCTATATTTGCCTCAGGTTTAGCTCCTAACGTTTTAACACCCGCACTTATACTGGCAGGGGAAGGAGATGGACTTGAGGATAATGTTTGTATTGACGTTTTCTGTTGTACCGCATGGTCTACTGGGTTTATCAAAATTTCTGTTGAAGCAGCATCTAAAGCATTTACTGACGGCACAACAGTTGATGGGGCAGTTTTTGTTTGTATTTGTTGAGGCGAAGGCGAAACTGATAATGTTTTATGGGTAAATTCAGGTGTTGGTATGTCTTCTGGGATATCTTCAAAGGTGTCGCTTCTCAATACTGCGGTTACTTGTTTGGTAAATGCGTCATATTTTAGACTAATTAATTCTGTATCTAGGGGGATACTAAGTTGTTGGGCTTGGTTACCTTGTAGTGCGCGTATTAGTTCTTCAGGTGTAAGTTTTAGTATTCTTTGCTTCATATTTTTACCTCCACGTGTTTATGTCTTAGAGTTTAAAAAGCATTATTGACATGTTTTTGTATGAAAAACAAGCATAGTCTGTAGGCTTATCCCGTAAGATAGGAGATGTTTTTGTCTATTTCTTTTTTTAGAGCAGCAATTTGTGTTGGTTATGGTTTTTGTTGTATGGTTCTCGTAGTTGGTTAGCCTGTTTAAATAACTGTAAAAGTTCTTCATCGCCGGCTCCTTGTCGCATGGGAGTTAAAATGTCTGTTAGTTTGTTATTTTGCATAAGGCAGGGTTTAAGTTTTCCATCACTTGTAATGCGTAGCCGTGTGCAGTGCATGCAAAAGTCAGTGTTCTCAACGGGATGCACCACTTCTACATTCACATTTGACAGATGATATATTATGCGATTGTGCATAAATTGGCGTTGTTTAGTGTAAATAGCTCTTTTTTGCAACATTTCCTCCTGCTCTTTCAAATTGCAATGATGCTGCAGATAATAGTCCCGGCTAACGTTTACGGGGTCGAGTTCGATAAGTTGTAGAACTATGCCCATTTTCTCGGCGTAAAGGATCATGTCGGGGACGTCAGATACATTAATATTTTTTAGTAGAACCATGTTCAATTTAACAGGATTAAACCCAGCGTTAACTGCTGCTTTCACACCGGCTAATGCTTTATCGATAACGCCACCGCCTGTGATGGTCTGATAATTTTCAGGGTTAAGAGAGGCTAGACTTATATTTACACGGCTTAATCCTGCGTCATGTAGCGCTTGTGCTGTGTTATATAGCAGATAACCATTAGTTGTCAAAGAGAGATCTTTTAAACCAGAAAGACCTGCAATACCCTCTACTATCTGACAAATATCAGGTCGCATTAATGGTTCACCGCCGGTAAGCTTTATCCGTGTAACGCCTAAATCGATTGCTAATTTAGCTAAGTATATAATTTCATCAGAAGTCATCTCTACACAAGTATTGCCGCTGTTTGCGGGTTTAACTTCGCCTTCTCTATGGCAGTATGTACAGTTATAATTGCACTGCTGAGTAACAGAAATTCTCAGATTAAACAGAGGTCTGCCGAAGTTATCAGATAGTCCCATCGCTATTCACGCGCATGCTTAACGATGTGAAGGACCTCAGGTAAAATAAGCTTTTCCACAGCAGTTTTCACAGCATTAATAGAACCCGGTATACAGAAAAAAGCTTTACTAGCAGCAACACCGGCAATAGCACGAGACAACACCGCAGAAGAACCTATTTCATCAAAGCTTAATCGTCTAAAAAACTCGCCAAAACCCGGCAAAGTCTTCTCCAAAAGCGGCAAAACAGCCTCAATAGTTACATCCGAAGACACAACACCTGTACCACCTGAAAAAATAATTACATCCAAATCAGCCACAGATAAACAGTCCTTAAAAGCCTGAGCAATCATTACCTTATCATCTAAAATGATCTTTTTAAACAACACCGTATGCCCTGACGCTTGAATTAGAGTCTGAATAAGCTCGCCGCTTAAATCTGAAACAGCCTCACCCTTCTCCATTTGACGAAAACGGGAAGTACTACAGATGTAAATTGCAAAAACAAGCTTTCCAAGGGCATGTTCTTTATGTAGCTTTGAAGATTCACTCATACACATCATACATTATCAAACCTGCTGCTGCTTATACTTACGGACAACATGAATATTTTGAATAACAGTCGAAGGATACTGCCCATCAGCATCTTTTTCGTACTGCTTAGTCATATCCCAGATAGTCAATAGAGCCATAGATACAGCTGAGAGGGCTTCCATTTCTACACCTGTCTGCGCACAAGTTTTAACAGTTACAGAAACCTCAATAGTTGTATCATCAAGTATTTTCGAAGAAACATTCACATTAGTTAAAGGCAACGGATGGCAGAGCGGGATTAACTCACTGGTCTTCTTAACCGCTAAAATAGCCGCAATTTTAGCAGTATATAATGGATCACCCTTAACAGTTTTCCCCTCTTTTACATATTTTACTGTTTCAGGTTTAAGATTGATTATACCTGACGCAGTTGCTTCCCGCAAAATTTTAGCCTTACCTGAAACATCAACCATAGTCATTTATTACACCTCAACTATCATCTTTATACCACACATGTATTAAATTTTGCACAGCTTTAGCTTTTTCAGAGGCTTCATTAAAACTATACAAACGAAAACGCTTACCATACGTATACAATTTTAAAATCCCTTCAGACTCCAAAAGCCGCAAATGCTTATCCGCTGCAGAAAAATTAATTTTAACACACCTAGCAATATCTGAAGGATTACGATTTCCCTGCTGAGCTAATAGCTTCAAAATTTTTATACGCGTCTTTGACGAAAAAACCTCTTCAATATCCACCTACAGTCACCTAAAACTCCTTGAAAAAAGACTACACAATTGCTGCTCTAACTCCCCCGCAGGAATAGAGGGCAAGGATACCATTGTTGAACGTCCACGAAAAGATGTAGAGCCAACAGTAGTTTGAACAATACCTACCTGCTTAAAATGCTGAATATACTTCCATAACTGCGTATGGCTATAAGGCTCCTCACCATACTCCTCACATATAACAGCATAAGTCTCCTCAATCTCCACCAAGGTCGCATACGCATCCTTATTTTCTTTAAAATAACGAGCCACCGCGAGAAGCAACATTTTCTCATGCAAACCTAAACCATCAAGCTCACTTCGCTTAACCATAGGTATTATAGCAGAAACCGCTTGCCGCACACACTCAGGCTCAACCTGCCACGCATCTCTAGCATCCGCATATTTACCCGAACGCCACAATAACTCTATACCAAAACGTGCATTACCTACCTCAGCAGAAGCTAACTCAGCTATCAAACTTATTACATCCTCTGAAACTGTAGCAAGCTCAAAGGCTAATTTCACACGATCATTTAAAATATCTATTAAAGAAGCATTCCCATAACGCTCAAGATTAATAATATTCCGCTGCAGAGTACTCTGAGTACTATCATCCAAATTTTTCAAGGATTCCAGATTTCGTTGGATAAATATAAAAGAGATACGCTGAGGCTTATCCTGCTGCATCTCCTGCAAACGCGTAAGCTTGTAGACAGCATCTGAACCCTCCTTTTCTATTAAACTATCAAACTCGTCAAGAGCTAAAATTATAAACACCTGCTCTTCTTCAAGAATCTGCAAAAGGACCTTTAAAATCTCCTCCGCAGAAAAACCACGAACAGGAAAATTAGGCTGAAAAACCGTTACTGCATTATGCAAAATTTGAGACAAATTCCCACGATACTCACGACAATTAACATGCACATAACGAAACTTTACACCCCTCTTACCAACCTCAACACTAATATTTTCACCAAAAAACTTACACAGCGCAGTTTTCCCAGTACCCACATCACCAGTTACTATAACACGCTGCGCCATACGACCAGGACAACGAGTTAAAAAACTAAAAAACTCCATAAGCAACCGACTTTCATAAGCCCTATGAAGCAGACGCGCTGGAAGATAGTTTATATCAAGCTTTGACTCATCCTTAAACACACTATTACGAGACATCATACTAACTATCCTCACCTGTAAACTATTGATACATTTAATGCTTAAAAGACTACCTAATAAAACGATAATTCGCGTGCATATTAGATGAGTACACTTAAAAAGTAAAGGAAAAGTTTTTCCATAGAAAGCAGGCAATATACAATGAAGAGAAGGCAGGGATATAAAAATAGCAAAAACTGCAGACGCAAACAGTAAAGTGGGGAAGACTATAACAGTTGGACTTATCCAAACAACAGTGTCAGAAAATATGGATGCTAACTTAGAAAAGGTCATTACTAAAATTGAACACGCAGTCATGGAGGGAGCGCAAATTGTATGTTTACAAGAACTTTATAATACGCGTTATTTTCCCCAAGAAGAAAAAGATGATATTAAAAAGTATGCTGAAACAATACCAGGTAAGTCTACAACTATGCTTTCTGAGTTGGCAAAAAAGTATGAAATTGTTATAATTGTACCCCTATTTGAACAAGCATCAGATGGTAAATTTTACAATTCAGCTGTGGTAATTAATGCTGATGGAAAACTATTTGAAACATATCATAAAATTCATGTTCCACAGGATCCAATGTTTTATGAGCAGAATTATTTTGAACTTGGCGATTTAGGCTACAAAGTTTACGATACAGCTTATGCGAGGATTGCAGTGCTTATCTGCTATGATCAATGGTTCCCTGAGGCGGCAAGAATTTGTACGCTTAAAGGAGCAGACATTTTATTCTATCCAACAGCTATAGGCTACATTAAAGATCACACTTCTGCGGATGGGGATTGGCATGAGGCGTGGCAGACGGTTCAGCGGAGTCATGCTATAGTAAATGGCGTGCATGTTGTAGCAGTTAATCGTGTAGGTACAGAAGGCGAGCTTGAGTTTTGGGGAGGTAGCTTTGTATGTGATGCTTTCGGATGTGTTCTTGCTAAAGCAGATAATAGGGAAGAGGAAACAGTAATAGTTAAAATTGATTTATCATTTAACAATCGTATTCGTGAGGGTTGGGGTTTTCTTAAAAATAGGCGACCTGATACTTATTGGTCTTTGATTGAAAAGAATTGTTTTGAGGTATAAACATGTCAAATAATTTAACTTTGAAAACGCCCGTTGAGTTGGGTTATCGTATGCCCGCAGAGTGGGAGAGGCATGATGCTATATGGCTTAGCTGGCCGCATGATCCGTTGACTTTTCCTGATCGTATAGAAAAAGTGGAAGAATCATATGTTCAGATTATTAAGGAAATTCATGAAAGTGAGAGAGTTAATCTTTTTGTAAAAAATCAGAGAATGAAGGAAAAAGTTACACATATGCTGCAGGCAGTAAATGTTGATTTTTCTAACATTACCTTTTTTATGTTTAACTATGCTGATGTTTGGTTCCGTGATTATGGTCCAACATTTGTTGTTAATGATAAGCAGCAAAAGTTGGCTATGGTGAATTGGATTTTTAATTGTTGGGGAGAGAAGTATGATGATCTGCTTAAAGACAAAGATATACCGCAGTTTATGAATAAAACGTTGCAGTTGCCGTGTTTTAGGCCGCAGATAGTTATTGAGGGGGGGTCAATTGATGTTAACGGTAGGGGTACATTGTTAACTACAGAGCAATGTCTGCTTAATTCAAATCGAAATCCTAACATGACGCGGGAGGATATTGAAAAGTATCTAAGAGAGCATTTGGATGTTTCACATTTTATTTGGCTTAAAAATGGCATCTGTGGGGATGATACTGATGGGCATATTGATGATTTAGCAAGGTTTGTAAATCCAACAACTATTGTTTGTGCCTATGAGGAAGATCCTTTGAGCCAGAATTTTGTAGCTTTAAAGAGTAATTATGAAGTTTTAAAAAGTGCAACAGACCAAGATGGCAAGCCAATTAACATAATTAAACTGCCGATGCCAGGTAAAATTGGTGAAGAAGAGGTGGAGTTGCTTCCTGCGAGTTATACAAATTTTTACATAGGGAACACTAAAGTGCTTATGCCAACCTTTAATCATAAAAACGATGAAGCAGCGTTGAAAATTTTACAGAAGCTATTTCCTAACAGAAAAGTAATAGGTATAGACTGTGCAGATCTAGTAAATGGATATGGAACAATCCACTGTGTCTCACAGCAACAACCGAGCACCACAGATAACAAATAGCGCAATAATTTTCCGTAAAAATGGTAAATAATATGTGCTATTTGAATTTGTGAAGTGTTTCTTCTAACATGTCGAAATTTGTGATTAAAATGTCGCAGTGGACTTTGATCCATGGACTAAGTTTTGGCATGTCTGAAATTACTATAACGGTTTTGCCTTTGTGTTTGGCGTAAAACATTTCCATGCATGCACCTGCGCTAAGTTTAGGTAGATATACTACCATGATGTCGCATCGGTCGGCATCATCAAGGTCGCGTTGTACAATACGGCCATAATTTTTGAAGCGGCTCTGTTTATCGTGTTCTTCAGTGTCGCTTGTATAGTCGCATTTTTCACGTTTCCATGGGTCAATGACTTCGAAACCGAGTTTTTGACTGATAGTAGTTATAGTGTTTCGATAAAAATTTTGATTATCTTCCATACCAAGTATTGGACCTGAAATGAATACGTGTTTTTTCATAGCCAGTACCCATATTAAGCTAAGTTTTGTATTTAATTTATATTACTAACAGTTATAGTTAACGATAAGTTAGTAATTATCGAAAATATTGTTTTTAATTTTTACGTTTATGAGATGAATTTTATAATTTGCTGACGAAAAATCAGCATTTTATCAGAATCTTTATTATTCACTTCATTATGAAAGGATATGTGAAGTTTATGTCCGAAACAATTAAAACCCGTGTACAAGAAGCACTAAATGATATTAGACCACAAATTCAAGGCGACGGCGGAGATGTGGAGTTAGTTGCTATTGAGGGCAATGTTGTAAAAGTTCGTCTAGTTGGTCACTGTGCAGGTTGCCCAATGTCGCAGATAACTCTTAAAAACGGCATCGAAGCCTATGTCAAAGAGCGTGTACCTGAAATTCAAAAAGTGGAATCAGTTTAAAGAAATTAACAAATTCCATATTTTACATTTTTCCACATTAATTTTAACTACAGCTTGCCTATTTACATAATAATTTTTATCATCTACACGCATAATTTTTTTACAAATTTGTGTTTAATCCCATAAATAAAAGCAATTAGAGGCATGTTAACTGTTATATGCAATAATTGCATCTATATATAATATTGATTTTACAAAGGTTTACTATATAACATAACAGGCTTTTAATAAAAACGTAAACATGGAGATAAAAAATATGAATATTAAATATACTATAGTACTTGCAATATTTACCATAATCATAATTGCAGGATCAATTGCAGCATACTGCTACTACAATTCAAACGCAACTACAGCAAATATAGACAATTCAAACACATCAACAAACTCCCCTTCAAACTCAAACAAGCCAGCAAACACACCCATACCAGCTAGTTTAACTGGCGCAGGCGCAAGTTTTCCTTACCCATTTATAGATAGAATAATAACAGAATACACCAAAACTAAATCACACATACAGGTGAATTATCAGCCAAGCGGAAGCGGCGCAGGAATTACTGCATTAATAGATAAAACAGTTGACTTTGCCGGTTCTGATGCCCCATTATCTGCATCTGAAAGGGAAAAAGCACCAAACGTATTACATATACCAGAAACCATAGGTTCAATAGCTATAGCCTACAACATTCCAAATGTCTCTTCAAGACTTAAATTAACCGGTCAAGTAATAGCTGACATTTTTGAAGGCAAAATAACCATGTGGAATGACCCTAAAATTGCAGACTTGAATCCAAGCATTACGCTACCAGCAGCGAAAATAATCACTGTACACCGCAGCGAAAGCTCAGGCACAACATTTGTCTTTACAGGCTACCTAAGTAAAATGAGCACGTCTTGGAAAAACAATGTTGGTCAAAGTAAAGCAGTTACCTGGCCCCCAGCTAACGATATAGCCTCAAGCGGTAATACTGGTGTTGCACAACTTGTCATAAGCACATCATACTCTATAGGCTATGTTGAACTCGCATATGCCCTACAAACAGATATGGCAATAGCAGCTGTCCAGAATTTCGCAGGTAAGTATATTTTACCCACTCTTGAATCTACAACTGTAGCGGCGCGGTCTGTTGCATTGGAGGGTTTGCCTGCCGGGAATGCTGATTGGTCAGGAGTTAATTTACTTAATGCCAAAGATGCAGAGGCGTATCCAATTGTAAGCTTTAGCTACATATTGATCTATCAAGAACTAAATGTTATACCGGGCATGACACAAGAACGCGCAACAGCCCTCATAGAGTTCCTCTGGTACATAATACATGACGGCCAACAATTAGCCAATAGCTTAGAATATGCATCACTTCCAGGCAATATTGCAATAATTAATGAAACAACAATACGCTCAATAACGTTCAATGGACAAACACTTCCAGCAGCATAAACAGTTTCCAGCTCTCTTCATCTTCTTTCTTTTTAGTATATCTATCTATTCACTGTTACCATTTTCCTTCTTTTTCGCCCACCGCATATCAAGTCATTTTTTAATATAACACAGTCATGGACATATTACAATTTGTTGTTATACTGTTCAACAGTTGCCATTTACAGTTTTTGTCAAAATTTAAGTCGTCAATACATGTTGAAGGTGTATTTCTGTTGTTCACATCAACACTAAAAACGGAAATTGTATGCCAAGGGTATGTCTGAGGTCTTATATGACAGTTCATCAACAAGCCACATGTGATAGCACCAAAGGTGTTATTTAAAAAAATTATGTGGAGAAAAAAAGAAAATGATATATAAAAATCAAAAAGAGATACAAGCAAAACTAACAAAAAACCTGCTTGACATGATAGTATTACGATTAATAAACCATCAAGCAATGCATGGCTATCAGGTCATAACACAAATCCGCAAAATCTGGGGCATCTACTTTGGCCCAAGCACCGTTTATCCACTCTTATCGACACTTGAAAAAAAGGGATACATAATCAGCAAATGGAACATGACAGCAGATAAACCACGCAAAATCTTTACAATCACAAACAACGGCAAAGCCAGAATAAAATCTGCAGAAAACACGCTAAATCTAATCTGCAAAACACTAAACACATTCGAACCCCCAAGCGAAAACACAAACGAAAACACAACAAAAGTAGAACCACTCGCAGAATAAATGCTACAAGTTTACACACATACTAAATAATCCTATAAACTAGGTATACAGCGATTTTCTCAGTTTTGCAAATCTACAAACAACGCCCAAATCTCTTAATTTTTTAATGTTAACTGTTAATCGAATAACTTTTATCGCAACAACATTTTTAAGCATTAACATATTTGACCTTGCCCCTTGATTGCAGAGTTAATGCCTATTTGTTATTTCTAATATGACAAACGTTTTTCCACTATGTTAATCAACAAAAAAACATTCAAAAATAACATGTACTGTATTCAAGTTAACTGAAAATAAATTCCGCTATAAGTGAACAGAACCGTGTTTAGAAAGAAACGTTTTATCAAAAAATGTGACGTATCATTTGATTGGTGGGGCTCTCCGGATTTGAACCGGAGTCTATAGAGCCCAAGTCTACAAGCCTGGACCAAGCTAGCCGAGAGCCCCATAACTTGTGCTGAAAGATAATTTCATATGCGCAATAAAAACCTATTCCATGTAATGGGAATTGAAAGACATAGAAACCATGACCCAAGGGTATGTTGAGTATAACAGTTTCAAAATTGCGTCCTAAACAAGTGTTTGAAGACCTACACATAAAATGTAGCTCTAAGAACCTGTATTCAATAAGTTTTTAACTAGCGATGTGTAGGTTTTGTTGGGGTTATCTGTTTGAGATATGATAGTGATTTAACTGATAAAGAGTGGAGCATAATTGATTCAATTTTTACTAAAGCAAAGAAAGGTAAACACTTGCAAAAACATAGTAAACGTGAACTAGTTAACGCTGTACGATACCTTAACAAAACGGGTTGTCAGTGACGCATGCTACCTAAAGACTTTCCCAATTGTCAAACTGTACACCCATTTTACCGCCGAGCCATAAAAAACGGATTATGGGAGGAAATGACTGATTTACTGGTACAGATGACACGTTTGGAGACAAAACATAACGCTAAACCAAGTTACTCTCTAATTGACTCTCAAAGCGTAAAAACCACTTCTGCCTCAGACGAAAGGGGTTTTGATGGTGGAAAAAAAATCAAAGACCGCAAACGACATATCATAACAGATGTTATGGGAAATTTGTTAAAGGTGGTTGTTGGAGCGGCCAACATACATGATACTGTTGCTGGGTGTAATGTGTTTAAATCTGCTTTAGAAAAGTATCCTTCTTTGAGGGGTGTTTGTGGGGATGTTGGATTTAGGGGGACTTTTGTTGATTTTGTTTTATCTTTGGGTAAAAAGTGTGATATTTCGGAGAAGATTGTGCCTAAAGGTTGGCTTGTTTTGCCTAAGAGGTGGTGTGTGGAGCGAACGATTGGTTGGTTTACAGGGTTTAGGCGTTTGTCTAAGGATTATGAAATAGGTGCTAAATCTGAAGAGAACATGATAATGCTCGCACATTCAACAGTTCTGCTCAGGAGGCTACGCTATTGAATACAGGTTCTAACAGTTTTAAAGCGAGACTAAAGCATGTTAATGTTAGGTAAATATTAGTGGAAAAGGTGTTTTTGGAGAGAAAAATTGGCTGTAATTTCGGGAAAGGATGATAGTGGGTGCACAATAAAGTTATATATCTAAAAATACGTGTATTCATTTAGTAGTGCGGTAAACATAACCGGAAGAAAGCATTAAACTATGTCCAATACAGAGGAGACGGCTTTTTTAGCGGTATGTAATATCAGCAAAATGTAATTAAATGGTGAAAATATGATGATGTATAAAACGCCTGAAGACTTTATGTCATATGTAAAAGATAGAAATCCTAACCAACCAGAATTTCATCAAGCTGTAGATGAAGTGGTCACGTCTGTTTGGCCTGTAATTGAAAACACTCCCAAGTATCAGTCTGCCAATATTTTAGAGCGGATAGTTGAGCCTGAACGTGTTGTTATGTTCAGAGTTACTTGGGTTAATGATAAGGGTGAGGTGAAAGTAAACAAAGGCTATAGGATTCAGATGAATAGCGCTATTGGTCCGTATAAGGGCGGTATACGTTTGCATCCAAGTGTTAATTTAAGTGTTTTAAAGTTTTTAGCATTTGAGCAGGTGTTTAAGAATTCATTAACGACATTACCAATGGGTGGTGGTAAAGGTGGTGCAGATTTTGATCCGAAAAATAAGAGTGATTTAGAGGTTATGAGGTTTTGTCAGAGTTTTATGGCAGAGCTTTATAGGCATATTGGTTCAAATACTGATGTTCCAGCAGGCGATATTGGTGTTGGTGGTAGGGAAATTGGTTACATGTTTGGGATGTACAAGAAGTTGCAGAATGAGTTTACAGGTGTATTAACTGGTAAGGGTCTTAATTGGGGTGGTAGTTTAATTCGTCCAGAGGCGACGGGTTATGGTGTTACTTATTTTGCGCAGGAAATGTTGAAGACGCGTAATGAGGATTTTAAGGGTAAGATTGTAACTATTTCGGGTTCGGGTAATGTTGCTCAATATGCGGTGCAGAAAGTTAATGAGTTAGGTGGGAAAGTGGTAACGTTGTCAGATAGTGATGGGACTATTTATGATAGTGAGGGTATTGATAATGCCAAGCTTGCCTATGTTATGGATTTGAAGAATGTTAGGCGTGGTAGGATTGAGGAGTATGCGAGGCAGTATAAGAGTGCAGTGTACTTTGAGGGTAAGCGTCCTTGGGGTGTTGCATGTCAGGTTGCTTTGCCTTGTGCTACGCAAAATGAGATCAACGGTGAGGATGCTAAAGTTTTGGTGAAGAATGGTTGCTACTGTATAGGTGAAGGTGCTAATATGCCTACAGATCCAGATGGTGTGAAGGCGTTTCTTGAAAATAAGGTCTTATATGGTCCGGGTAAGGCGGCGAATGCTGGCGGTGTAGCGACATCTGGGTTGGAGATGACACAAAATAGTATGCGTCTCTCATGGACACGTGAGGAAGTAGATACACGCTTGAAGGCAATTATGAGGGCTATCCATCAGACCTGCGTTAAATACGGTACAGAAGGCGATTACATTAACTATGTTAAGGGCGCAAACATTGGCGGCTTTGTAAAAGTAGCAGACACCATGATAGATCAAGGCATAATTTAACATAGTAAAACAGCAATTCAAATGATATCAGATGCACATTTAGCTTAGAAGCATGTGGTCTGGAAAATTTTGAAGACAAATTGCCTTTTTCTTTTTTTTCTTGATTATTGTAGTGCATTGGTGTTTTGTAGAATAATTTTAAATGTGAGGAAAAGCGAGTTCTCCTAATTGTAGGCAGTTTATTATGAGAGCGCTTATCCTTGATGGAAACAAAAAAATTCGTAGTGCTACGGATGTTCAAGTGCCTAATTGTGCTAAGGGAGAAGAAGAGGAGTTAGTGTTAAGGGTAAAGTATTGTTCGATATGTAGGACAGATGCGAAAATGTGGTTTCAAGGTCAGAGGGATCTTGTTTTGCCAAGAATATTAGGTCATGAGATTTGTGGGCAAAAACTTGACTCAGAGAGGTATTATGTTGTTTGGCCTGCGAACACATGTAAGAAGTGTTATTACTGTAAGAATGGTGTAGAGAATCTTTGTAGCAGTATTCAAGTTATAGGGTTTCATAGGGATGGAGGCTTTGCAGAGTATATTAAAGTTCCAAAAGAAGCGCTCATAGAAGTGCCTAAAAATGTTCCGCCTGAAATTGCGTGTATGACGGAATTGTTATCTTCAGCTATAAACGCGGTTGAGCAGGTTAAATTACAGGAAAAACAGAGGGTACTAATTTTTGGTGGAGGCCCCGCAGGTCTCATGTTAGGTTTGGCAGGTAAATTTTTTGGTTCAGAGCCATTTATTGTTGAGAAAAACCCTGAAAAAGTTAGGCATATAGAGCAGTTTTGTAAAAACGCAAATATTCACCTCTCTAACGCCGCTATTGGTAAATTTGATGTTGCCATAAATGCCACATCGGATCCAAGCACGTTAGAAGCGGGTGTTTTAAAATTAAATGCAGGTGGCAAATATTGCTTATTTAGCGGATTTACAAAAAATGTCAACATTACAAGTGATTTGTTAAATGAAATTCACTATAGGCAGTTAACCGTAATTGGTGCATATGGAAGTACAAAACGGCAAATGGAAATAGCCTTAAAAATTTTAGAGAGCAATACGGAAACAATTAAACTGTTAATTCATAGAGTTATAAGTCTTGAAAGTGTTCCATCGGTACTGCCTGAAATTTTGCGTGGTCAAACTCTAAAATATGTGATAGATTTACAAAAAAGCGAGAGGGAAGACGTGGATGGTAACTGAGGAGAAATTGAGGGAATTTGGTCAGCTAATCTGCAAAGTAGCAGCTGGTAAAACTATGACTAGAGAGAAAGCCTGTGAGGCTTATAGACAGATTATTTTAAATGAGCAGCCGGAGCTTCAACAGGGCGCTTTACTATCAGCTCATATTGCGCGTGGACCGACTGTGGATGAGTTGTCGGGTGTTTGGGATGCGTTAGATATGTTTGATACGGAGAAATTTAGAGCAGATATTGAAGGCGCTGTCTGCGACATAGTAGGCACAGGCTCAGATGCTATGAAAACCGTAAATGCCTCCTCACCCGCCGCGCTTATTGCCTCAGCATGCGGAATACCAATTGCTAAAAAAGGCGCTAAGAAAGTAACGGGTGTTTCAGGAGCTTCAGAAATTTTTGAAATTCTAGGCGTTAACCTATCTAGTCCTATATGTAGGGCTAAACAGTGTTTAGAGAAGCATGGCATATGTTATATTCCAGGAGAAAAATTTCTAAAATCAGGCTGGGCACGACTTATACAGCATATGCGATTTACCTCAGCATTTAACATTGTCGGACCATTAACAATGCCCTGTGAGAACACGAGTTGCATTGTAATTGGCGCTTATGCCCCACAGGTATGTGATCAACTAATTGCCGTCTTAAAAGAAATAGGAATTAAACATGCTATAGCGCCATATGGCATGGTAAGAAATGTTGAGGATACATTAGGTATTGACGAGTTTTCACCCTGTGGTCCGACAAGAGTAGTGGAGCTAAAAAACGGTAAAATACAAACATATACCATAGAACCAGAGGACTTTGGCATAAAAACACACGCGACATTTGACGTAGCCTCCTATAATAAAGCATATGATAATGCGGTAGCAATTAAAAAAGTACTTTCAGGCGAATACAACAACCCACTAGCGGACCTATTCTGTATAAACGCCGCAGCCGCACTATATGTATCAGGTGTCAGCAAAGACTATAAAGACGGCATGGAGCAAGCGCAAGAAGCATTAACGTCAGGAAAAGCCTTAACCCAGCTTACTCATATAGTTAATCCGTAACTCCCGCTGTTTTACGTAATCGAGACACATTTTTACACAATTGATGTTTAAATTCGCGTTAAACATCATATTAAAG